>JAUVJE010000057.1 GCA_030592355.1 Clostridia bacterium | reverse complement strand
GGGGCTTCTCGTTCGAACAGCCTAACGGCTGCAGCATAAGCGAGCTATCCCCGTGTGCCCCACGGTTTTATTCATGTGCTTCGTCAAAAACAAACGCCAGCCTTCATTACGTATATTGTAACCTGCAAGTCTTTCCCTGCTATTCATATACCCTTATCCTTTGAAAATTCCGATTTTATAAATTAAGTTTTTAAGGTTTCTAATAATTCATCAGAAATATATTTTCCCAGCAGATAAAACTTTCTGTCTGGATACCACAATATCCTTTTTCCGTGCCATTCAATAAAACTGGTATATGTGGCTATTTCTGCAGTTCTTTTAGGACCGATGGCAATGTCATCTGTGTCAAAAAGCTTATATGGTTTGTTAAACCATATCGGTTGATATGCATTCTCTTTAAACGTACCAATGCTGATATATGTAGGATTTCTTAAAAAATTGGCTTCATTATGGTCCCAATTATCCTTAAATTGCGAGAATTCCCCGTATTTACCGTCATTATTGTGAAACAGTAGTATAAACTGACCATTGTTCATCCTGTATATGGGACACGGGGACAAAGGATGTTTAATCCCTTCACCCGTATCGCTATATCTCAAAATCTCCGGTTCTTTCCATGTCTCCCCATCGTCTTCAGATACAGAATAACAAATATATCCCGTCATAGTTCTCATGGTGGCAAACAATCTGCCGTCAGGAAGCAGCACCAGGGATGGTTCTTGATTTGTTGAAATATCAGGATGCTTGATGTTCTTTGAACCTAATCCTTTATCGTCATTAGGCAGCCAGGTAATTTGTATATCTTTCGGTTCCGGATTGTCATCAATATTTTCAAACCGCATGAAATATGAATGCGAATCCGCATTAACCCACATCATCTTGGGTTGTGGTTTTAATACTGCGCTTGTTACCAAAGTATAACCGGTTATATATTTATCCTTTGAATCCCTGACCGGCATTTGCCAAACAATCCAGTTTTTAGGATAAATGGAATCCGGATTATCATATTTGCTTCTTGGCATCGGGATGTCTTCTCCCAATATCCAATTATATCCGTTGTCATCAGAATAAATGCTGCCCATTGCTCCGCTGCCTTGCCTATTATTGTCGAAAACATCAATTTCTCTTGTGAAAAAAATGTATATTCTACCTTTTTTAGATACAACAGGAAAACCCCAGCTTGCCTGTTTGCCATCGGTTCCGGGTTTTGCCCCTGTGAGGTAATCCGGTTCGCTCCAGTTAATGCCGTCGCTGCTTCTGGCAATGACAAGATGATTATCTCCCCTGGCTTCGCAGGAGCTTTGTGTCCAGACAGACATGAGTTCATCGCTTTTCGGTGCCGAAAATACTAAAAAGTGTTCGTTGTCATTATCATAAAAGTTATCGCCCTTTGGTTTATATAGAACAATATCAGGATTACTTCTTTTCCATTCAATACTTCTGTTACCTATCGGAATGCCGGGCGTTGCCATACCATGGGGATAGCCCGCTTTAATCAAATCTTCTCTAGACGGCAAATTATCAGTAGGTATAAAATTTCTATTTAATAATCCCGAAATCAGCTGCATGGCGATAAACTCCGCCTGCAGTTTTCTTGCTTCCTCTGTGAAATGAGCATGATCATAAAACGCTTTCGGGCCCAGATTCAATGTGAAATCGTGTAGCTTTATTGCATCAATATTATTCCCAACCATAATTCCATTTGCAATTTTGTTATATAAATTGACATCAGCTTCGAATCTTTGCATCCCTTTTGACATTGAATTATGAATTTCGTCAATTATGGGAGTTGATTCAACCCATATGATTTTTTTTGATATTTTACCTGCAATTTCAATTATTTCATTGAGATTCGACCTATATTCTTCCGGTTCAACCTGATGATTCCCCGTAAGCACATCTACCCTTAAATCATGAAGTCCGCAGTTAAGCAGTAAAACATCATATTGTATATCTTTCTCGGACTCTTCACTTAAATAGGCAAGAACCTGTCTGCTGTCGCCGCCATTAGCACCTACAGGTTTTTCAAGGTCGGCGAGGGCTTGTTCAATACCCTTTTTCCGATCATAAATAAAATACTCTGTTAATTTTCCCTTTAAATAAGGTCCGTATTGAATTGATATGCTGTCACCTAGAACAAATAATTTATGTTTTTTTTTAAGTTCTAAAATGGCTGCAACTTCTGAAATATAGCTGGTCTTTTGAAAATTGCTTTGCTCAATTTCTTCTTCAACCATCTCATGCGCCCATGTAGTATGAAATGGAATGTGAATCCCATATCCCCCGATATTAAGTATCGGTATGATGTCTGATTTCATGGAATTTCCTATCATAAGAAAATCTTCAGGCTTTATTCCAAGATGGCCTATTAGTTTTTGGTATTCTTCTTCTGTTTTGTAACTCATGATTTCTATATGATCAAAGTATTGGTTTAAACCGGACTTCCTGAGCTTTCTCTCTTGATCAAGCAAGTCGCCTTTGGTGGCAACAATAAGTTTATATCCGGCATCCGTAAGCTTTTGAAGAATATCCTCAACGCCATCGAGTAAAACAATGGGCTTGTTTATCAGCTCCCTGCCCATTTCTACAATTCTGTCAATATCACCGGCCTTAATATCATCTTTCGCAATTCTTAGGGCTGTTTCAATCATTGAAAGTATAAATCCCTTTGCCCCGTAACCGTAGATTTCAAGATTATCGATTTCTGTTTTGTGTATCTCATCAGTCACAAATTCGACATTCCTATATTTTGACATCATTATTATAAATTCTTTTTCAATATCCTGATAATAAGTTTCATTTATCCACAACGTATCGTCGGCGTCGAAGCTAATTATTTTAAAATCATTTTTCATATAAATACCACCTGCATATGTTTGTATGCTCTTATATCAGAAGAATCTGTGCTAATGCTGTACTTGACTATATCCTCAAACTTTATTTTCTTAATATACCTGACCGTACTATATGCTTGCAACATTTGAATATGCATTCTGCAGCGATTCTGAATAGTACCTTTTCAGTATACCATTATAAATTTCTGATATATCGATATTATTATCAATTGCTATTTTGAAGTAATTTTCATCATGCAGCTTATTCCCAAAGCTGACGACTCCCCTGTGCTCCCCCTCCCAGGTTTCAATGCTTTTTCGGACGGGTGTGAATTTCCCCCTGGATGTTTGCAGAACAATTTGAACGACTTCCATGTCGCCGCTCTCTTTAGTAACCCTGACTCCCCTGCTTTCAATGTACTCTGTGATATCCTGCAGGACAGACGAACCTGCCGTTCCGTCAGTGGCTGCAAAAAAAACGTCCTTAATTCCTGTCATCATTATTGAGCCAAAACACATTGGACATGGTTCAAGGCTAACAAAAAGCTTATATTTTTCTATGTTGGGATGCTCTTCTTTTTTCAATTGCATCAAAGCCAGCATTTCGGCATGCCCCATGGCAGTACCTGCAAGAATATGATTGCATTTGCTATCATAACCTACATTCCTGCCCTTTGAAACTATTTCATTTTTTTCATTGAGTATGACAGCCCCTACCGGGATTGTCCCGTTTTTATATGATTCCCATGATTGTCTGAAAACTTCTTTCCAGCATTCATCAAGTTTTTCCCAAACCATCGTTCTACCTTCCACTGCCCTTTTGAAACCAATCCAAAGATTCAAATATTCTATTTTTTCCATTTCACTTAAATATTTTACCCTTAACATGAACGTGCAAACCTAGCAGTAATCAACATATAGAACACACAATTTCGCCAAAGTTCGATGCATGGGATTTCACTATCTTCAATAATATCAAAACCAAGAGATACCCGTCAAATAATATAATTCTCTTCAGTGTTATTCTTGATTGCCAATTTTTTAAGCTTTGCCCTCAATTCAGCATACCCCATCAGAACTATCCAAACATAAGCAAGAGTCTTAGGAATCATCAGTATCCCGAGCCAATTCAAAGTCCCCGCCCAAAGCACAACCGGAATATAGAAACCAAAGGACAATACGATTGCCAGCCACATCAGCCCAAGGTACTTATCTTTGCGTTTTTTAGCTTCTATATAAAATAAAACAATAATGATAATCCCCATAATCGCAAAAGGAATGTTTCTGTAAATTCCCCACGCAACCGGGGCATTAAAATTGAGCCATTCATTTTGAGGAAAGAGACATAAGGCGATTCTAATCAGCGCCAATGCATATATTCCAATTGTAAGTGCCTTGCAATCTTTTATATTATATCGGTTTTTCCATATGGTATATAAAATTACATAGAATATAGTCATTGATACGGAGGTTATAAGTTTTCCGATACCAAGCGCCGCTGCATTAGCTTCAAGTCCAGTGGTAAGCAGGGCATAAGCTCTTGGACCCAAGTGAAAGGCATCCCCCGTCCCCAGTAAAACAGCCATTGCACCAAATAGCTTATACTGCATGTCTCCGCCTGATTTCCTTATCATGATAACACCAATGGTTATTACCGTAGAAAGGTATAAAATATCAAATATGGTTTCCATTATTGCCTGCATAAATATTCCTCCTCGTTTCCTGATTAGTTTTTGATTTTTTTATCCATATAAAGCTTTTTGCAAAACTGATATAAAAAAATCTATATTTTCTTCATGTTTCATAAGCATTAAAAGCATATTATCAAATATAAATTCTACTATTTTTTCTTTAAAGATCCCGTCTTTTTTAAATTTCTCATTAATATTCCTATCTGAATCCATCAGCAATACAATTAAAGTACGTATTTTCGAAAAATATTCTTCTTCCCTTTTTTTCCCAAGTTTTTTTACATTCTTATTCAAAAGAGAAATTTGTTCGAGCCAGTTTTGTTTGAAATTATGCAGATAATCATATAGATGAATATAAAAATTCTGAAATTTTTCAATGAAATTTTCCCCGTTCAGTGTAATAAGATTTAATTTTTCAAATGCCTCTTTCCAGAATTTTTCTATAACAGCAACCACAATTTCGGCTTTTGACGGATAATAGTTATAAACCGTTCCGACGGATACACCACTTTTTTTTGCAACTGCCCGTATACTGATTTCACTTATTCCCCTGTTTAAAGCAATTTCATTCGCATTATATAAAATTATTTCCCTAAAATCCTTATGTGTTTCCATACCGATTTCCACCTTAATGAACACTGTTCACCGGTATGATACATTCATTCTTTTATTTTGTCAATAGGAAAAACAGACTGTATATATCAAAAAACTTATGCCATGGGGCAATAACTCACGCCATGCAAAACAATTTACTTTTTCTCTCCGGTCTTTGCGAAAATATTAAATTTACGTCTGCACTGAAATAAATTTTATTTGTGTGATAATGTTACATACGTGATGTTTTAAATCCACTATACTGTCACAGAAATATAAAATATTTTTAAAAACTACCAGAACAATTAGGAGGAACTGATGAAAAAAACCATACTTATTGCTGTCTCAACCTTTATTGCAGGTATTCTATTATCTGCAGTTGTCGTCTATGCAGCAGCGCCCAAAGCAATGCTGATTGAAAGCGAAAGCAAGTATAATTTTGAAGAGAGCGTTCAGATTTTTGAGGAATCCATAAAAAAAAATGGATGGAAACTTCCAACTGTCCACGACTTAAAAGAAACGATGGATAAATTTGGTTATGATGTAAAGCAAGTTAAAGTATTCGAACTATGCCATCCAGATCTTGCCGGTGCCATTCTTCAGGAAAATGATGAAAGAATCGTATCTTCATTAATGCCGTGCAGAGTTGCAATTTATGAAAAGGATGACGGAAAAGTTTACATTTCCAGAATGAATACTTCTTTGCTGGCCGGCATGATGGGCGGCTTAATTAAAGACGTTATGGCTGATGCATCAGGCGAAAGCGAAGCAATGCTACAGTCTATTCTCGCTGACTAATCTGTGCGAATAACAACCGCTGGGCATTCTTGCTATTGGTAGCTCAGCAAACCTTATAACAGTCCTGAATATGATTTATCAGGGCTGTTTTTTATACTATAAATCCAGAACTGACAATAGCCTTGGGCAAATATTTGCCCAAGGCTATTGTTTGGTTCTTAAATTAAATTGTCTGAATTATGCTTTCACACTTGAATGAACCCGGCTTTTATTATCAACAAACTCCATTGCTTCGATATATTCATCAACAAAACCTTTATCAGAGGAAAGTTCAATATATTTTATCTTTTTACTAATTTCAACAGCTGCTGTTATATTTTTCTGATTAATCAATGTCTCAACTGCACCCGAACCCGCTGCATTACCGATGGTTTTTATTTTTTCACTCAGTTCCATTGGTATTAAACCAATTCTTAACGAGCTGTTAGTATTCAAATAACTTCCAAAGCCCCCTGCCAAATACACCTTGTCAATATCGTTCATCTGTATCCCGGCTTTTTTTACAAGGGTAATTATGCCTGCGGCAACGGCCGCCTTGGCGTTTTGAAGCTCCCTGACATCTCTTTGGGTTATGACAATATCCTCATTTGTATCATTCTTTTCAGCAGCAAGAATTTTAAATATCCGGCCTTTTGGCGTATCCTCAAATCTTGAAGCATATATTTCTGTCGTTTCTTCCGAAAGTTCGTCAGAATCAACCATTCTGCCCATTTCATCAATAATGCCAATGTCCAGCATTCCGGCTATTGCATCTACTATTCCTGAGCCGCATATGCCAACGGCCCTTTTATCACCGATGGTCGTGAGATTGATACCGTCTGCAAATTTCATAGTGTCAATTGCACCGGCAATCCCACCGACTCCGTTTTTGATTTGAGCACCTTCAAAAGCAGGTCCTGCGGCAACCGAACATGAAAACATCCATTTATTATTACCTAGTACAACTTCTCCATTGGTTCCAATGTCAATCAGCAGCGATATCTTATCATCTTCATGCATCTCGCTTGAAATAACCGCAGCTACAATATCCGAGCCGATGTAAGCAGATACAGCCGGCAGAAGGACAATAACACCCTTTGGATTAATATTAAGACTAATTTCTCCGGGAGAAAATTTATGCAAACCGGTGGTTACGGGAATAAATGGAGCAAGCGCTATATTTTTAGGCGGTATTCCCATAAGGATATGAGTCATAGTTGTGTTACCCACTACAACAACCGCATATATATCATTCTGCTCTATTCCTTCTTTTTCCTTTAGTTTACCGATGCTTTCATTCAGACAGGAGACGATTGTTTTATTTAATTCTTCCAACCCGTTTGTTTTTTCCATCGTATAGTTAATTCTCGAAATAACATCCCCGCCGTATTTTCTTTGAGGATTCATACAAGAATAAACGCTTTTTTCATTACCTGTATTTAAATCAATCAGATACGAAGCGATGGTTGTTGTTCCGATATCTATAGCAATGCCGTAATTGGTATCGGTTGTATCGCCTGCTTCAATTCCGATTAGCGTTTCTTCTGTGCTGATGAATGTTGTATTGAAATCTTTCTTCCTTAATAATTCCGGTAGTTTTCTGATTTCATTCAAACTTATATTCACTGTTTTACCGTTATTATAGTCGCTCACCCTCTGCAAGTCGCTTATTTGATTATCAATATCCGGCTCAGTCAATTTTACGGTTTTCTTTTTTATTATGGAATTCAAAACAGTATTCTTAACCTGTCTGTCAGTCATTATGACCGCTTCTTCAACAGTTTCATTTTTATATACGTTAATATCGCTTTGGATTTCTATATAGCAAGCCAATCTATATCCTTCAGAAATTGATTTTTCGCCTAATAACTGTGACTCCATGCCATTTGCCGCTATTTTATGTCCGTCAACTTTTATCCTGCATTTTCCACAGGTTCCTTTCCCTCCGCAGGGAGCAGCAATATCTATTGAATTTTCGCGAAGAAAATCCAATAGATTAGTACCCTTTTTTACTTCTTTTTCTCCAATCCCGTCATTACCGTGTACTCTTACTATAAATTTCATATCGTGTACTCCTGCACTTTTTATATTTAGTCCCGCCATTTGCTTGGTTTATTCCGCAGTTTAAAATAGGACCTGGCGAACGTCAATAACCATGATTGTTCAGCAAGTCCTAATATAAATTTTATTCAGATTTTACTGAATTATGCATGATTGCATTTCTTGGGCAAACTTCCATACATTTACCGCAATTTGTGCAAATTTCCTGATCTATGACAGCTGCTCTGTTGCCATTCATACTTATTGCCTCGGACGGACAGTAAAACATACATACTCCGCATCCCGAACAACTATCCTTTTTTATCCAGTACATTCAAAAACTCCTCTTAAGTATCATATAACTACCAATGATTTGTCTTTTTTATATCAACCTTATTTTAAATGCTTCCAACATGTTTTTCAGCAAAAAATGCTGCTATGGCCCCATCGGAAGCGGCGGTAATTATCTGCCTTAATACTTTTTCCCTAATGTCTCCACAAGCAAATACACCGGGTATATTCGTCTCCATTCTTTCATCAGTAATAATATAATTCGATTTGCTTAACCGAACTTTATTTTTAACTAAATCGGAATTGGGGATTGTTCCCACCGCAACAAAAATACCATCTACCTTCAGTTTGGTTTCAGAATCTGTCTTTACGTTTTTTATAGTAATGCTTTCTACGCTTTCATCCCCGTCAATACCTGTAATTACTGAATCCCATACTATTTCGGTTTTCTTATTCTTAAAAATTTCATCCTGAAGTGCTTTTGTCGCTCTCAGGGAATCACGTCTATGAATCAAATATACTTTTTTACATAGTCTTGATAAATAATTTGCATCTTCAACCGCAGTATCGCCGCCTCCGATTACTGCAACATCAAGGTCCCTGTAGAAAGAACCGTCACAAGTTGCACAATACGAAATTCCCCGGCCTTTTAAGCGATTTTCCCCCGGAAGTCCCAGTTCTCTTGGGAAGGCGCCCATACTGAGAATTACTGTTTTACTTTTATATTCCTTGCCGGTAGTTTTTACGGTCTTTATTTTTCCTTCAAGCTCTAAATCAATCACTTCGTCATTTACTACTTCCGTTCCGTATTTTTTAGCTTGATTTTCCATCTGCACCGCAAGGTCAAATCCGTTTATCGGTTCTTCAAAACCCGGATAATTTTCTATTAAATCCGTTGTTGCCATTTGGCCGCCTGAAAATAATTTTTCAAGCAAAAGAGTTTTCAGGTTTGCCCTGGCGCTATATAAAGCTGCTGCAAAACCTGCAGGACCGCCCCCGACAATAATCACATCATACATCATACATTCACCTCCCAATATTTACACTATTATAGCAAATATTCATCTAAATGTTCTTCGATCTGTTTTCTTGACTGAATACTTGAAGTCGCATGTACAATTTCCCCATCTTTGTAATATACAGTAAACGGTAATCCCATAAAATTTCTGCATTTCTCATGTGTTCTGATCATCATTGCGGCATTGGTGTCAAAATCAACAACACGAAACTCAATTTCACTAAACTTTTTTTCTTTTTCCATTTGTGCCATCGCACCATAAACTGGTACGCACATCGGACCTCTTCTGCCTGCGCATATTACAGTTGTTTCGTTTTCGTTAACATGGCTGTTGAATTCTTCCTTGCTTTCAATTTCTCTTACATTTGTACCTAACATTTTATTAATCCTGTCTTTTTCATTATCAGGCTATCTTTTCAGATTAACTGACTCAAAGCTTTACATGCTTAGTTTTTCCCTCTGTTATTATACTGACGCTATTGTTTCGCTTACTGGTTCTAATAGTGAATCAAGGCTCTTTTCGTATTCCGCTGCGGGACGCACTCCAACCAAATTATTTACAATTTGCTTATCCTTTAGGATTATGATATTAGGTATGCCTCTGATATTAAAATGCTGTGCAAGTTCTCTTTGTTCATCAACATTTACTTTCCCTATAATAATATCATCGCCATATTTTTCAGCGAGTTCGTCCATTGCCGGACCAAGCATTCTGCACGGAGCGCACCAGCCGGCCCAAAAGTCAATCAGAATCGGTTTGTCTGTTTCTATTACACTATTAAAGTTTTCCCTTGTTATTTCTTTAGTCATTATATTCCCTTTCAGTTTTCCTACATTTTAATTCCCTGAAAATATAACAATTTTGAATAGAAAGTTCTGTGACTAAGTCACTTATGGACTTAAGAGTTTGATTTTTTTCCTTTGCATTGAAATAGCTCCGCTTTTTTCCATCTTTTTAAGCTGACGGCTGACAACTTCCCTGGCGGTTCCTATGTTAACTGCCAGATTTTCATGGGTAATCAACAATTCGCCCTTTTCATTCACATTTTTTTTAATATATGTAATAAGTCTATTTTCAATTTTGGTAAATTTAATGTCATCTATAAGCGTAAAAGCTGTTATCAGCTTGTCTGCCATCTCAAGAAAAACAAAATTTTTAAATATAAGGCTTGTGTCAAGAAGGTGTTTGAAGCTTTCAGGACTCAGCATAATCAAAAGGGTGTCCTCCTCTGCCTGGGCTGTAAAGTTATATTCGATTTTACCAATTGTACAAAGCGCTGCCAAGACACATATATTCCCAGGCGTTATGAAATAACTAGTCATTTCCCTGCCTTCATCTGAAACTCTGAATAGCCGCATGGATCCACGCAAAACCATAGGAATACTCTCGCATTGTTTATGGGTTCCGAATATCATGCCGCCTTTTTCAATTTCCCTGTAATATATATTGCTTTTTAAATAATTGTATTCGCTGATTTTCATATCATTAATAAAGTCAAATGTATTTAGCAGTAATTCTTCGAACATTTTTACCTCCGGATTTTTATTTGTGTGCATTATATATCAATGTATAATAATTTATAAGGTTATTAGATAAATTAATGCATGCACATGTTTCTTTCCAGTTATTGCTTTTGTTCAGCCACCAATAGTTATTCTTTTTGCATTTAGTTCCATATCGGTTGATTTCTATTTCATTTTTTGATACCAATTTGGCACATATTGATTGAAGTTTTCATAATGAACAAGCATTTCATCAATATTTCTTAGCATTACACTAACCTCTTTTTCCCCGAAAGGAATCGCCCATGGAACAGATGCCAATGCGTTGGAAGCTATATATAATGCCATCAATTTAAAAAACTCCGCCGGTGGTTCTCCGTTAAAATAACCATGAAGCTGTCCAAAAGCAAATGTTTCGCTTGTATGTATAGACCACACAATCCTGTTGAATTCTTCCCATGGATCACCATAATCCCATCTGTCAAAGTCAATGATTCCTAAATTCCCATTTTCATCAATAAGTAAATTCCCGACATGGTAGTCACCATGCTGAATTGATTGCCGTCTTCCATTTAATAAATTTCTGTTTTCGTTGATAAATCCGATAATATTTCCTTCTTTAGGTACTTTGATACCGCAATTCCGGTATCTTGAAATATTTCTGTCAATTTTAGAATCAAATCTTTTTCCCCAGTCAGATTGGTCCTGCGGTGCGGGAATAGAGTGTATTTTTTTTAGTTCATATCCGGACTTCACTCCAAAATCATATTGTACTAATTCAGGCAACCGGAGTAAAACAATTTCTGCTTCTTCCCCATCAATCCAAGAATATAAAGTATACAATTGCTTATCATCCGGTAAAACCCCCATTTTGACAGGCATCATCATTTTTATATCAAGCTTGGATATTCTGCAAACTGCTTGAAATTCCGCTTTTTTCTTTTCTAATTCAGAAATATCAGAAAGCCGGAGCAGCAACTTAGTACCATCATTGGTCTCAATGCAATACTTTTTATCATTTGACCAACCTTTATCAATTGCCGATATATTTACAATGTTATTATATCCGGGTATTTGAACCATCTTTCACCAATTATTCGCTATCTACAATTATTTACTCTTAATTCTTGTGACATACTCCCACCACTTAAAGAAGTGGGGGCTTCTCGTTCGAACAGCCTAACAGCTGCAGCATAAGCGAGCTATCCCCGTGTGCCCCACGGTTTTATTCATGTGCTTCGTCAAAAACAAACTCCAGCCTTCATTACGTATATTGTAACTTGCATTCAGGTCCCTGTCGATTGTGAGACCGCAGTTTTCACAATAATAAATACGTTCCGACAGTGTCAGGTTTTTCTTCAATACACCGCAGTTACTGCACTTCTTTGAACTTGGAAACCATTTCCCGACCTTGATAAGCTCCTTACCCTTCTCAGTAAGCTTGTTTCAATGTTCACTATGAATACTGAATGATTATTGTTGTCCACATCCCACATCATTATCAGTACTATGACCAAAACACATATTTTGTTTTCATGAAAATATTCACCGATTCATCCCCCACCTTCGCT
>JAUVJE010000210.1 GCA_030592355.1 Clostridia bacterium | reverse complement strand
TGCACCCACAACCATAACGCACCTTCTGTACTTGGATATAATGATTTCAGTGCTTCGTCTGAATATGAGTCATTATTAAGAGATAAAACCGCGGCGTGTATCGACATGGCCTTCTCGCAAATGGAAACCGGCTCCATGGAATATGGAATTATTCCGGGCAATTGGAATATAAACCGGCGTAGGAAAACTGCAGATGGAATTAAACTGGCTCCGAATCCTGATGGGCCAACTGATAAAAACTTGTATGTGCTTAAATTTCTATCCTCCAATGGAAGTTTAAGAGGACTTTTAGTTAATTACGCATGCCATCCGGTACACTATCCTGACACTCTATGCCTGACATCTGAATATCCTGGCTTTCTGTGCAAATATCTTGAAGATACATTCTCAGGCTGTTTACCTGTTTTTATTCAAGGAGCCGGGGCAAACGCACGTCCCCTGGAAACTGTTGAAAATAATCATTTTGAACATAGGGCGTTTAAGCATATAGAAATTATGGCTCATTCTATGAAAAATGCCATCCTCGAAAATATTGATTTAAAATTATTTTCCCCTGTAAAACCACAGTTTGCATCAACGGCATTTTGTATTGAAATCCCTACCGGCGCTGAGGGAAGGAATTATTTTAAGAAAAGCAGCTTTGATGAAAATCTAAGCGCCCATCTTCGAAGAAACGCTAAATATGTATATGAGAATTATGATGCCCTGAAAAATTCATTCACCCTTCACTGCGGTCTAATCCAATTATCTGATAATTTGATAATCGTTCATATGGGGGGTGAGCCTATTTGTGAAGTAAAGTTCAATATCCAAAAAATACTTGCCGGATATGATGTTATATTTGCAGGATACACCGATTCATGTTCTTATATCGTAACTGATGAGATAATTGACGAAGGTGGATACGAGGTTAGCTGTTTTCTTGAATACATGCATACAGGTCGTATTAAAAAAGGTATTGATAAAATAATTTCAGAGGGCTATAAAAAAAGTTTAGACCAATTGAAATCATGACATATATTCTTTAGTAAGCACCGTAGTAAATTCCGGCAATTTTAAGATTTTCCTTATATCTTGTATATCTGCCTCAACTGTTGATTTTCTATTTTTCAGGCAATGCACTGCCGAAGTTCCTGCCGCTTCACCCAGTGATATCATAGTCCTGGACAACCTGCAGGATGCAGCCGTATAACTGTCAAAAGATGATCCTCTGCAGGCAACAAGCAAATTATCAATATTTTTCGGAACTATGCATGAATATGGAATTCCATATGGCTTATGTAAAATTTGCAAACCTGAATGACCGCTTCCATGTATATCTACCGGATGATCGGAAAAAGCAATTATTTCTTCTTTTTTATTCTGATTAGTAAATCCGGCAAGCACATCATCTGCCGTAAGTATATAAGCACCTTTCAGACGATAGCTTTCACGAATCCCTATCATTGGAAACAGCATATCTATCCGATAATCCCTCATGAAAGGAGAAACCTCCTGTAGTCTGCGCCAGTGCAGATACACTCTGCCCAAACATTTCTTAATCATTTCGTCATAATCACCTGAGAAAAATTCATCACCGTCTATCGTTGGAAGTGGATTTATATTCAAATCACCGTTTGGATATTCATTTATGGATGATATAACCTGCACATTATCAAGACGTTTTTTAAAAGAGCAGTCAGAATACGGGTGCTGATAATTTATCGGAATCTTGTCTATTGACGGATAAGGCTTCTTTGTAACTCTATAAATCTGCGTGACTCCGTTGATTTCTTTACCGGAATCATCTTTGCCCAGCTCTGTTTCACAGCCTGCAAAACGCACTATAGCAACTCCTCCCGTACAGTCTATAACCATCTTGGGCATGAAAATTCTTTTATTGGTATAAATTTTAGTTATTCGCCTTTGTAAGATATCAATTCCTAAGATGGTTTCATTCCCATAAAACTGAAAATTGCCGTTTCCGGTTTCTTTCAGCGTCTTTAGCATTTCACCGGCCATGGCAACAGGTTCAAAAATAAAGCTGTTGTGATTGCTTACCCTATCATAAACTCCGGCTGCCCTCAAAGTATTCCTATAAAAATATTCACTTGAGGGCGAGGTTATGGCATAAGGACGGTTGTGAATCAAAGGTTGCCAATTGCCCTTTAAGATTGCTGCCTTTTTATTCATACCCAACAGCCTTTGAGCTAATTCTGTATGAACTCCGGGACCCCCGATGCCCATTTCCCAAGTATTTACTCCGCCGGCAGTTGATGTTCCTCCCAAAATACCATTGCTATCAACAACTGCAACCGAATATTTGCCTTTTCCATGAAGACATGCGTCATAAGCCGCGCCAAAACCTGCAGATCCGCCCCCGGCAATTAAAATATCAACATTTACAATTTCTTTCATCATCCCGCCAATTTCATTAAATTGCACCAGCTAAAATTTAACAATTCGACTAACCGACCTTTGGTCAGTTGGTCGAATTTTATGTTTCTTTATGGATAAAATATTTATTCATATAATATTAATAAGTGGTCCTGACGAACCGATATAATTTAAAATTTCATCGTTTTGCCCGTAACTGCCGACTCTACGCATTTCACAATTACTTCCAGCGCCTTGTACCCTTCATATCCGGATATTTTTACCGGAGTGTCTTTTAAAATGTTTTCAACAAATAATGCTATGACCCCGGAGTCTGTCTGCTTTTCGTTTGTTTGAATTTCACCGGCTTCAATTTTTTCTACGGTATTGTCTGCATACTCAATTAGAATCGGATTTTTGGAATCAACAAAAACTTTCATGGCGCCTTTTGTTCCTCGGATAACTGTAGAATTGTCCTCGCCTCCGTAATATGTCCAGCTTACTGCCAGTGTTCCCACAACTCCGGATTCTGTTTTCAATATGCATACCGCATTATCATCCACATCAATATACTCCCCGCTTTCATACTTTTTATCACGGGTTGCTATAATTGATGCGGCTTCAACAAATTCTTCGCCAAGAATATATCTGACTAAGTCTGCTTTATGAACTCCGATATCACCCATGGCTCCGAAAATTGCTTCCTCCTTATTAAAAAACCACGTACTTGACTTGCCTTCAATACTCCATCCTTCCGCTCCTCTGTGTCCGAAAGTAGTTGCAAAAGTTAAAATCTTACCAAGCTTTCCGCTTTTAACAATTTCCATTGCCTGAATATGCGCCGGCACCAACCGCTGGTTTTGACCTATCATGAATTTTACACCGCTTTTTTCCGCAGCTTCAATCATCGCTTTTGCATCCTTAAGATTCCCGGCCATTGGTTTTTCACACAGCACATGTTTGCCGTTTTCCATTGCTTTTATGGAATACTGTGCATGATACTTGTTTGGAGTGGCAACTACAATAATGTCCAGCTCTTTTTCGTCTAAAAGTGATTCAGCGCTGTCATAAATCTTGCCCCCATATGTCTTTGCAACCAGTTCAGCTCTTTCAGTTACAGGATCGTATACTCCGTATAACTCACAGTTTTCATTAGCAAAAATCTCTTTTGCATGCCGCTTCTGGCATATAGACCCGCATCCCAAAATACCTGCTTTTAGCATTTACTTATCCTCCTGTACTACTATTACTTCGTATTCATTCAAGACCGGC
>JAUVJE010000055.1 GCA_030592355.1 Clostridia bacterium | reverse complement strand
TAAAACAAACTCACCTTTAGGATTTTTATCAGAAAAAGTTTCAGCCAGTTCCTCTAGCGTACCCCTTATGGAGTTTTCATATACTTTGGTTATTTCTTTTACCGCAGCAGCCTTACGCTCATCGCCGAATATTTTTGCCATATCGGCGAGACATTTATGCAACCTGTGCGGAGCCTCATAAAAAATCATAGTGCGTTCTTCTGATGCCATCGCCCTTAACCGCTCAATGCGTTTTTTCGATGTGCTTGGAAGGAATCCCTCAAATACAAACTTTTCAGTATTCAACCCGGAAAGTACAAGTGCGGAAAGTGCTGCATTGGGGCCGGGAATAATGCTAACTTCCATATTGTTTTCATAAAACAGTTTAACAAGATATTCGCCGGGATCTGAAATTCCCGGGCAACCCGCATCAGAAACCAAACAGATTTCCATACCATCACAAGCCATTTTGAGCAGCGACTCTCCGGCTTCTTTTTCATTGTGTTTATGATAACTGATAAGCTTTTTCTTTATTTCATATGCATTAAGCAATTTTATAGTACGCCGCGTATCTTCGCACGCCACAATATCACACCCGTTCAACGCATCCAGCGCCCTTTGCGATATATCTTTTAAATTTCCGATGGGAGTCGCCACAAGGTAAAGCATTGCTACTTCCTTTCCATTCCATATATTTCATAAATTTCATCGGTATATTCACCGTCATCCCGCCGCATCACCAACGGATTTTCTACTTTTAAAAACGGCTGCGTATTCTTTTGTGCATTTATCAAAAACAGGTTCGGGGCCTTATATGCATATGGATGTATGAACCTGATTGTTTTTGGCTCAAGGGAGTGTTTCCTCAGCACACTTAGAACATCTACCAGTCTATTTGGCCTGTGCACCATTGACAGCATACCTTTATCTTTCAGGAGAAATTCAGCCGCCTTTGCAATGTCCTCAATATCGCACATTATCTCGTGCCGCGACATTGCAATGCTTTCATCTTCACTTTGGAAACCAGAACCGTTTTTCATGTAAGGCGGATTAGAAACCACATTTTCAAATGTTTCTTTACCAAATAGATCCTGAACCTTTTTTATGTTCCCATGGATAATTCGTATCCTGCCGTCAAGTTTATTATGTCCAACGCTTCTTTCAGCCATCTCGCACAGGTCTTCTTGAAACTCAAGTCCGATAATCTCGCGGGCTTTGGTTTTAACCGACAGCAACAGCGGAATTATTCCCGTTCCTGTTCCAAGGTCAATGCATCTTCCGCTGGGTTTTATCTTTGCATAAGCAGAGAGAAGAACGGCATCTGTTCCAAACCTGAACTTGTTTTTATTCTGTATTATTTCAAGCCCCTTTATCTGCAGATCGTCAAGTTGTTCGTTGTCTTTTAGCATTTCCAACTCCTCTTGCTACATTATATCATCTCACCGCCCTATGAATTCGTAGACACTGATATGTTCTAAGAATGCAACTGCCTCGTCCAGCGGACTTTGCACACGGATATTAACATACTTTGCAGCCTGTCCTGTAGCTGTATCTATATAATCAATTAAAACATTTTCTATCAGTATGCCGGGTTGCTTTCCCGGAATAAATTTAACCCCGCACTCAGCGAATACCCCGTTCAACCAAATTATGTGTCCGTCGCTAACATCTGTTAAATCCGGTATTATGAACAAATCTGCAAAGTCTCCTTTTTCAAGATTTCCCGCATTGAAGTTCTTACCGCTTACCTCAAGTGCTACGAAACCCGTTTTCCCAATATTTTCATTCTCGGAATCAATGTCGCCCATGCAAATGATACTCCCGGCGGCAATATCTCCGGATGTCGTTTTACCTGTGACCTTTGAATAATCCGCAGCAATAATCCTCTCGCTTGATTCTCCCTTGTATACTTTAATAATTTTAATATCTTCCTCATATATTACATTTCCCATCTTTATTTCATTGACGGCGATGCAAACATCCATTTCGTTTTTCTTAGTTATTGAGCCTGCTATCAGGGCTTGTACCACTGTGAGCACTGCGGCTATAAGTACCGCTAAAATTATATATATACCTTTTTTCATAATTTACCTATCATACGGGAATTCCAAATCCCTGTGAATCCAGAATTCCACCGGATTTTTATCTCCGTACCTTTCTAGTGAAATTTTCATAAGCAGATGCACAAAATCATAATCCGATGTACCTCCATTCGGGCAATATTCTCCTTTTTTATGCACCGACATATCAAATTCCAATATTTCCATATTCTCATATGTATTCATAATTATTGCATTGTAAACCTGCAATTTGAGCTCTTCTTCACCCTTAAAAACCAGATTCCCTCCCGAGAATTCTCCGGCATCAATATTAAATACTGACGACATAATCGCCGTATCCGCAAGTTCATTTATCTTGTGCACCGCGCACTTGAGGTAGACTTTCTCGGTGATTACTGAAAAGACGGGGATAACCAGAAAGACCAGGAAACCGCATAACAGAATACTTTGAATGATGCCGAAACCTTTTTTGTTTTTAATCATCTGTTTACCACTTTCCTGGCTATAGTCTTTCTGCTGTAAGCCATTTCGTACTCTTTCGGAAGCCGCTTGAATATACCTGCAATGCTGTCTCGTTTTACTGTCGCGATAACATTCAGCGTCATTACCGCACCGGCTTTTGCAGAAGATGGAGCGCTGACCGCAACATCCTCAAATCCTTGATTTTGAAGTTCCGTTACAAGAGCAGAACAAGCTGATGCACTTAGCCCTGAGCAGTACTCCATCTTCATGAGGTAGCCTCTGCAAATATCCCGAAAATCCATGTTCTTGCCGATAGGTATGAAATTCTCCGTTATGTACAGGCATAGGCTCAGTACAATCAGAAATATGATTACAGTTACCACCGCCCTCTCAGCCATCAGCTTGCAGGGAACAGCTTGCCAAAGATGCTGTCATTTACCCAAGTGTCCATTTCACCCATCACATTCTCTGCAAATGTTCGAAAGCCCGGTATGACTACGAATGCTGCAACTATAAGCACTGCAGCTATACCGATGACTTCATACAGACCAAACCCATTTTGGTTGTTGAGATAACTCATCGCTTTTTTGATTTTCTTTTTCATTATGTCCTCCTTTATTGTGTAAAAATACTATTCAAAGCATTTTGAACGTCCATAATTGTTGGAATCAGAATCATTACTACTATAACTGAGCAAAGCAGTACCACTGTTATCAGGCACCTTGTTTTAAGATTATCTGTGTCTCTTTGTATATATGCAAAGTATCGGTTGAACATGAGTTGCTCAAGCCTTTCCATAAGTTTACGGTCCCGGCTTTCAAACAATCTATCTCTTATTGTCATGGCAAAACTCCTGGCTTCAGGCGTATCAATATTTTCGAGAATCTCTCGTGAAAGGATATCTGTATCCAGCGAAACCGAATATTTTGCACAAGCTTCCATAAGTATCCGCCTTAACTTTTTTTCTTCAACCACTTCATACATTTTTTTCATAGCATCACTTGGCCTTACCCCTGCCGCCGACTGGTTGATAATATACTTATATAACTTATAAGCGTTTTTTTGAAATACGGCTGTTGCTTTTTTCTTTCTCGCCGCAAGTAAAAACAAAACCACTGCAGAAGGGGTAATCAACATAACAGCCGCTGTTGATATATTCCCGGATATTAATGCCGCAATTCCCGTGATTACTCCAAAAAACGGCATCAGAATATATAGCAGAGCATCGGATTTTTGAACTACTCCATATTTCCCGGCAATTGCAAAAGCCTTATCCATCACTCCCGGTTCATTCTTCAATTGCGGCAGTTTACCTTGTATGCGTGATATGCCATAGGCATTCAAGGCAAATACCACAGCAACTATATTAAGTAATCCATAAACAAATATCATAATCCTACCTTTTTATCATTACCATTATTCCGGCACCAAAGACCATAGTGAAAGCCGCAAGAAGAAGGTTTCCGTTAATGGTTTTCATATAAAACATACTCGCGGCAGGATTGCTGCCGATGAACCAGATGCCGGTTCCTATGACTAGAAATATTGTTATATACACTGCAATTCGATCTCGGAGAGTTGATATTTTCCGCTTGAAAAATTCCTCGTCTATTTTAAAATATTGTTCTTCCATCCCTTTAAAAAGCATCTGCAGACTTCCGCCTTTTTCTGCGGAGAACCGAATGTTTTTCACTAAATATCTCATATCTTCACTTCGGGATTCTTTTTCCAGCAATGAAAATGCAGCAACGGGTGTCATCCCACCGTATATCCTGCCGAGTGTTGTGTTAATCATTGCCCCAATAGGGTTTTTCATCTCCGTTTCTTTAGTTTTCTTTAAACAGTAAACCAAATCATTTTTTATCCCGCTCCATTTTGCCATAGTCATAAGAAAAAAGGATATTTGCTTAATTTCCCTGTCCTCCCGGTAACGTTCTGTCAGATCCATGACAGAATACAGTCCTATTACCGGAAGCAATCCTATTGCCAATGCGGCGATTATGGAATGCACTATCAAATTCAGTGTTATTGAGCTTACGATGAATACTGTGCAACATATCATCACTTTTCCTTTTTTACTCATTCTGCGGTGTTCGGAGTTCCTCCAGCCAAGTATTTTATCGCGAACTTTTATATTGTAAAAAACTATGTAGCCTATAAAAAATAAGATGAGGTATATTAAGAAATAAATCACTGTGCACCCCTTTCATAAAGAATGGTGTATTTAGGTTTTCCGGCATTGAATCCTGTTATTTCGCAAATGGACATTACTTTGAATTTTTTCAG
The DNA here is from genome assembly GCA_030592355.1 of Clostridia bacterium. Classification (GTDB taxonomy): domain Bacteria; phylum Bacillota; class Clostridia; order DUPQ01; family DUPQ01; genus JAFGQE01. The sequence goes on along the minus strand of JAUVJE010000055.1, from coordinate 7,645 downwards.
ATATACAATCATATTTATTCCGGCCGCCGCCGATACCATAACCCTTTCTACAGAGTCATTAGACATCCCTCCCGATGCCAGCGACACTAATCTGTCCAATGCTTCCTCTGCTCCCGAAGAGTGAATAGTTCCCAGCATCCGGTGGCCGGTGCATGATGCTTTTATAAAGGAATATGCTTCAGGCCCGACGAGCTCACCGATACAATAAGTATCAAGGGACATAGTAAGTCCGTCTCTAATCAGCATTTCTAAATCTACGGGCTGTCCCCCCTCTCCGGGCTTTTTTGTTTTTTGTTCAATTGTAAATTTTTTATCGGGATAAATTTCCGCATCAGATTCAACAACCAATACGCGTTCCAATTTAGGTAAACTATTAATAAAAGTCCTTAAAATAGTGGTTTTCCCTGCCGCTCCTTTCCCACAAAAGAGAATACTCTTGTTTGTTCCGGCAACACTTTCCAATATTGTTTTTGAAGCCATATCAAGCATACCAAGCTTTTCCAAATCACTATATGTATATGCTTTTTCCCTGTGCTTTCTAATACTTATCGCCGGTCCGGAAACATTTCTTGGTGAAATTGACACATTGATTCTCAACTTTCTTTTTAGATCAGTGGTTCTGCAATGGGTGTCGTCTTCATTAAGGAATCCACCGCTCCTCACCGCTACCATTCTGCAATATGCGTCGAATGTCTTTTTGTCTCCAAAGTTAATATCAACCGGGATCCTTTCACCGTTTTTTGTTATAGAAAATTCATTGAAGGCCGTACCGTCTATATCACTGACATCTTCATCATCAATATATTTTTGCAAACCTCCATAGCCGAACATAAAGTTAAATATCCTATTGATAAGGTCCTGTCTGCCGCCCGTGTAGTAGTAACTTCCGGCATCCAGTATTTCTATAATTTTCTTTTTCAGATTTTCTTTACCGCTGTCATCTGCATATGCTTTAATAACATATCCGGGATTTTCGCTGATTATCTTGCCGGCCAGCAGCATGACCAGCTTTTCTATAGGCATTGTGATGCCTTCGCTTATATTCTTCTCTTTTACATGCGGTTCATACAGACTTTTTACCAAAGGCATTATTCAAGCACCCCCGTTTTTCTTAATATCCTTATACATCTGTTAAAGATTTTTTTCTTCATTGAAAAAATATATGGATTACCTGACTCATATAAACTCGCGCGTGCAGGACTATGTGGGATACTGCCTATCCAGGAAGTTTCAACAGCACCGGCCGCAATTATTGAATTAATGTTGCTTTCATTGATATTCATTCCCATGAAAAATATTTTGTCTTTAAGTATATTTTGCCTCTCAGACATAAATCTGACCATGGAATTATATTTCCTGATATCTATTACACCTTTTACAATGGGGAAAATAACTATATCGCAGTAAAGCAGTGAATCCATAAAAAATTTATCATATGGAAAATCACTGCAGGCCATGATGATGATGTCAAAAAATCCCGATGCTCCGGATATGAGGATTGGTATGCAGTTTTCTACTACACTTTCATAATTTTCATAATCTGTCCTGCATGGGAGAAGTTTTAAATTACTTCTTTTTACACTTGTACACTTGGTTTTCAAATCCATAGGATTACCGCTGAGAAAATCCTGCAGGCAGTAGCTGAATTTATCCACCCCCAGTATGGTATGTACTGAAGGCGAAAGCATATCCAAGTCAACAATCAGAACATTTTGCTTTAGTCCGCTAATTGCATAAGCCATTTCAACAGCGGCTTCGGAACAACCGGGCACACAGATAGTCCTTATAGTGTTTTCACTGTCGATACCCGCTTTGCGAAGCTCAATTATGCGTTTTATCTGAGATGCCATGCCGGCTGCTTTATGATATCTTTCACCGGGCAGTTTTTTGGTGCTTTTATCAATTATCCTATATATATCATTACTCAAAACAACAGATTTTTTCCGGTTGTATACTTTCTTAATGTCTCCGCTTAAAAGATAATGGAGAAGTTCACCCACCGCATACAGATCCGACTCAATTGATTTTGCAATACCTGCGAATCTCTCAGGGGCACAAAATCCGGAAGAAGCTTCTTCATTATCCGTAGACCCGAAATCTATCAGAACCGCGCGACCATTGCTGATTATAATATTTTCAGGTTTAATGTCTCCATGGACAAGGGGATGCGGTTTCATGGAATACAAGTAGTCAAGCACTTCTAAAACATCAAGAATTATTTCAAGGGCTTTTTCTTCTTCCAATATACCTCCGCTGCAGATTAGCTCCCTAAGATTTGACCCCTCTAAATATTCCATGATAATGTACATTGCGCCATTCATTTCAAAAGCATCGTTTATTTCCGGTAAACCGGGATGCCTCAGCCTGCGCAGTATACTGAAGTCATTTTCCTTCTTACTTCGTGTTTTGGAAATTCTTTTAATAATCACTTTTACACCGGTGACTTCATCATATCCAAGAAAGACTGTAGCACCTTTTCGTTCGCTTAGCTGTTGTATAAAATTGTATCTGTTGTTTAGTTTTTTGATTGTCTGCACCTCAGCTGGTATTTATTGTCATTGATAGATTAACATATTTTACCAGTTGTAGCAAGGGGATTTTTTATCTTTTGAAATAAAACACACATGAATGAGATAAATAAAATAAAATGAGGGATTAAAATAATTGAAAAATAATTAATCGCGAGAAAGAGAAGCGTTTTTGAATTTTTCAGCAAGCTATAAGTAATTTCAATTATACTATTTGATTAAGTACGCAGCATAAAGTGGTAACGCCTTTATGTTATTATAATAACCAAAGTTTTTTGCAGACAACCGAATGCTAAATTTAGGATTATATATTCTTATATACTCGTTTAAACTCCTTGAGCGATTTCTTGATGATGATTTTACTTCGATTGGAATAATTTCGTCATCTATCATTGCAATGAAATCAACTTCAAAATTACTCTTATGCCAATAATACAAATCATGCTCGTTGCATTTTAATTGAGCTGCTACATAATTTTCAGTAATTGCACCTTTAAAACGATTATCTTCTCTTTCATTTCTTATTATATTAAAAGGCACTTTACACATTGTCATTAAAAGACCTGTGTCATTTGAAAATAGTTTGAAACTCTTATTATCATTATACGCACTTAACGGAATCTCTGCATTTGAAATTTTGCTGCAGTTAATTGTTATTCGGCTCATCAATAGCCACTCTATAGAAGCTCCATAGTTAATTGCTCTACTATTTTTTTTTACAACCGAGTACTTGAACTTCCTGTTGTCACCTGCCAATTGTTCAGGTAATGATCTATAAATTGCCTGGACTTTTATTGATTCACTATTCGAAGTATATTTGCTCATATCAGCAATATATGCATTAATAATATTGGTATGAACTTTTCTATCAAAATGCAATATACTCATATCGTTTTCAATAAATGAATTAATTGCTTCCGGCATACCGCCTACATATAAAAACTTTTTATATAGTTCTAATAACATTTCATGTATTGGAAGGGATATTTTGCTTAAGTTATTAAATGACTGATCAATTCTCTCAAGCAGCATCTCCTTACCTACACTGATTAAAAACTCATCAAATGTAAATGGATATAAGTAGTGAAATTCTACTTTACCTACTGGAAATGAATGACTATTTTTATTAATAGCAACACCAAGTAAACTTCCGGCACATACAATATCATATTCAGGAAGATTTTCATTAAAATACTTTAATGCTGTTAAAACTCTCATTTCATTTTGTACTTCATCAAATATTATCAGGGTTTTTGATGGATCTATCTTCTTTGTGAAAATATATTCTATTTCGCTAATAATTCTTTCTGAATTTAAATTACCGGAAAACAAATCTTTGAATTCTTCAGACCGTTCAAAATTAATATATATATAATCTTCATAATATTCTTTTGCAAATTCAACAAGCAGATATGTTTTACCAACTTGCCTTGCTCCAAGTAATAAAATTGGTAACTTACTTCTTTTATTTTTCCATTTAACTAAATCACTCATTTTATTTCTGTACATAACAACCTCACATTTACATCCGTATTTTATATCAAAACACTTCTTAAGTCAATATTATGTAAATAATACACACTTTTTATAATTTTTTTTGCTAGTTTTAACACTTATTCTACTTAATGTCATTATTTGCATACTATAACCGGTAAACAGAATTCCCCGCTTGGAAATCGCATTCAGGTTAAACCCTGATAATGACTCAAAACGAATCATGAAAAAACGCTTTTTGACCTTTTCATCAAAGTCTTTTGTATGTCTTGTTTTTTTTAGTGTATTTGTTAGTCTAAAAATGGTCCAAAAAACAGAATATTTCAGTTGAATTTTGGTCCACTGTTTCAATTAGTTCCCCGGCATGTAGAAACAACCCTCTGCAGAGACGTTGATTTCTTTAGATATGAGTTTATATCACATTTTATTTTAACTTATAGTGATTTTTTTATCTTTGAAAATAATACCTCTGATTTATTCATCATTACACTTCTTAATTATCATTTGTTTTTTCTGGTTTTCCATAAAGCCATTGGATGATTGCGAATACGTTCAACAATCCTGCCCTCAAACAATAATTCGGGACAATACTCATTATTCCGAAAAGCTTCTAAAAACTGTTTTTCTTTTTCAGTTAAAACAAGGAACTCTGACAGATAGGCTTTTACATTTCTTTTTGCCGCCTCTAAATCAAATTTTTCTGATTTTCGAATTACAGGTATGAGATCAGTTTTTATCTTATGCCGTGTCAAGTTTTCAATGCATTCAACGTTAAAAAACTCTGGAACGGTTTCACTACCGATTGCAGAGTAAAAGACAACACACTTTCGTAAAATATTCTCTTCAGAGTGAGCGAATAAGCCGTAGTATAGCATGTTATTTATATCGTACAAATCCCTTGCTGCTGTTCTTGAAAGTAATGCAACAATCTTACTCGCAAATATTTCTGTGCGATTCAACATAAACACTTTCGTTGGTGAAAAAACATTAAGGGTTTCAATAGCTATATGTTCCAACGACAGCACATGACATCTCAATGAATAATTTGTCTCAATTTTTATATTATCCTTTATTCCGGAAGAATTTATATATGTAAATACAAAGGAGTCCAAAGAATGATATATTTTAGATTTGTCACTAAGTTCATATCCTGCCATAGACATATATCTTTTAATAATTTCGTTTAAATTTTCTCTTTCTTTCAGCATTTCATCCCTGCTGTTATTTATCGCATAATCAAAATCAATATCAACAGATAAACGAGGTAAATTAAAAATGATCAGATTGATAGCAGTCCCGCCCTTCAAAGCCAATGTATTAGAAAGAGTTGGATCGCTGTTAAAATATTCTAATACTTTAGATAAACGTCTGACTTTTTCAAAAGTATCCCGGATAAAATTAAGTTCTCTTGCTTGCTGTGATAATATCCGTTTATCATATTATGGCATCGTATAAACCTCCTTTTGAAATCATTTTCATAAGATCAACCGGAACCACCAGTTTCCAGTCTTTTTTATAAACATTGGAAGAGTACTTAAGCCCATTGTATAAGTATCTAACACTGTCCTTTTTATTCTCTTTGCATTTAAGAAAGAAATTATCAGATAACCGAAGCTGTTTTTTATAGTGTTCCAGAATATATCCTGTTTTTTGATATAGAAACTGCTTTTTATATTGATGGAGAAAATGCAGTAGCTTTTCCTCATTTGCATAAGGAACAAGTTTTAAGCAATGAAGCAGTTCTTCGAGACCAGCTATTTTTTCAAAATCGTTGATAGAATCAACAATCGTACGCTCCATAGACGTAACTCTGATGTCATTTTCTTTGGTGTCTACACCAACATTAATTCTTGGCGCAATATATGTATACATAATGTCGTCATATTCAAACTCAGCAAATTTTTTCTCTCCCGATACATAAGCTTTATAATATACTTGATTTGCACATCCGTAATACTCAAATGCCGTGTGATGAGAAACATAAGAACCTTTTGCTATATTTGATGCGATTTTATATCTGTTTGCAATAGGCTGTTTTGTTTCAAGACTAATTACTGCATATAGATTTCTTTTTACCGATTCAATGTATCCTTTACGTTTATAATCTGCCATCAAAGATTTTGCAGTAGATTCATTTCCAGTTAAGTATTCAACATTTGCCTTTGAAAAGCATTGCAATTTTGATAAATCTGCGTAATATTTCAAAACAACACCTCCTGCTTTAATTATAGCATGTAAAGACTGTTTATTCAATCCTATTGGGCTACACTTAAAGTGTCACTTTGAATTTTACTCATAAAGCTGTATATTCCCATACTTATACGCATAAATTAAAGCAAACGAGCTTTTATGATATTGCTGAATATCCGATTCACTGTTCAATCACTCTTGACAACACGGAACATAAAATCGCCGCAAACTGCACCAATCGTCATCAGCTCTCCTCTACTCCCATAGCTAAAAGATTTATACTGCCAAACCACACAATACTATTGTCATTGATGGCATATTTCCGATAAATTTTCGGTTTAGTGACTAAAGAAACACTAAAAGAAATGGTTCTGGTGCAAACAATTTTACATATAAATAATAACATATATGTCACTCATCTTTTTAGTAATTTAATTCATAATATCACTAATAAATTGCACTTCAGAGTTAACACAGATTATTCTTTTGATCTGTCTCTTCTTTATCATGTGCATAATTTCTATTCCTGCTATTGTCTTCTCAGTTGACTCCAAAGTCTTGAATCCAAGCATAGGCTTTATCTTCTTCTTTATAAATCTGTGATCTTGTTCAACTATATTGTTCAAGTATTTACACATCCTATGTTCTGTTCTACAACTTATATCTCCATAATATCTTTCTTCAAGTATGGCCATCTCAGTTGCAGGATACCTATCTGTTGTAATAACCCTTGGGCTTTGATTATGTTCAGATTTTAAAGCTTTCCTGAAGAATTTCCTAGCAGCTCTTTTATCTCGTTTCTCTGAAACCATAAAATCAATTGTTTTACCACTTGAATCTACAGTTCTATACAGATAGGCATTCTTCCCCTTGATTTTGATATATGTTTCATCCATTCTCCAAGAATCATTTGTTTGCTTTATATGTTTTCTTATCCTTTCATTTATAATTGGCGAATACTGATGGACCTAGGTTGCTTAGGCGAGCAGCAAGCGTAGCTTGCGACCAGCCCATCGCATTATAGTTGTGTGAGATATTTTTATTCCCCTCTCGCACATCATTTCAATTAAATTTCTGTAACTTAGTGGATATTTCAAATACCAGCGGACACACAATAGTATGATATCTTTCTCAAAATGCTTCCACTTAAATAAATTGTTCTTCATATGCTATAAATTTCCTGAATGTTTTTTAAAGTTATAACATATTTTTCGTGTATATGCATGTTTATCGATTTTTCACACCAGAACCAAGATGCTTATTTATACTTAGATTTACCTATTGGAAAATACGTTCACGTTACTGGAAATCGTGTTCAGATTCCCATTTTTTACACATTTACCTGTTAAGTTTTTTTGTGGATACTGTACATAATGTGTAGAAGTCCTTTTATAGAAAGCGTCTGCCTGTGCACAAATCTGTGGAATCCCTGT
>JAUVJE010000023.1 GCA_030592355.1 Clostridia bacterium | reverse complement strand
CCAATCCTTCAAGCCGAACCTCCAATTATGCTTTTATATTGAATAAACCTGCGTTTTTATCAGCTTTAACATGTACTAGGAATTGTTTCGGATTTTAAGAAACTTTTTAATTTCAACCACAAAATCCCAGACTGTTACCAATAACATAACTCCAATTAGCACCCTCATTATATTATATGTAGACCCTGCAGGCACTCCCTCTTTCACCGCCAGGGGAAATATGAAAAACAGGAAAACAAGCAGTGCGGCAACCTGTATGCCTGATGCTGCCATTGTTATCCATTGTTCCGACCTGAAAAATCTAATTCCATAGACAATCCCGTCAATTCCGGCAAGTATCAGAGCCAGACCGAATATGTACTTTGGTAAAACCGCAACATAAATACATAGTATCGGACCTTCCACTCCCTGTGCCAGTTGTCTGGAAAATGCTGCAAGTAGACCCAGTATTACCACTACGGCAATATAACCCGCCATGCCCGGGATTGTAGGTTTTTTTATCTCTTTGTTTTGAATTTTATCTTTCATAAGTTTCCCTTACATTATTCACGCCCTTATATTTTGCTTGTTAACAAAAAACCAAGGAATATGCATCCCGTATGTTTCAAAAATCAAATTGTTGGGCTGATGTCCTAAAAACCCTATAACAACTCCTTCATATTCTGTAATTAGCGAAAATCCCTTGATGACAATTACCAGAATCCTCTACGCTTTGGATATTGCTAACAGTGAAATTTTTCGCATTGAACCATATATTCTTTCCACATTTCTGTCAGTTCCATTATACTCCCCCGGTTCCCATGAGGCTTCGGCACTTTTCTGTATGATTGAATTTAAGCTATTGAGTTCCAAAGCCACATTTTTAAAATTGCGTATATTTCTACTAGTGTATTCCTTATCATCAGCATCCATCGCTATATCCAGGATAAAGTGATTGATATTCCGCAGCTCTCCCAGTATTTCAATGAAGTGTCCCGTTATACCGGCTTTTGTCTTTTTACAACGTATATCTGAAATGCTGCCCAGCACATAATCAATATCCCCAAACAGCGCAACCATTCTTTTTTTAAGTTCTTCAGCATCAGCTGTTTTTCCATCGGAACAAAACATACTGAAATCCTTCATAATTCCCACAAGCTGTTCTATGACAAAAACTGTTCTTTTTTTTATCATGGTCCTGTAAAACACCAGAGAAAATATAAAATTCATTAACACCGCTATAAGAATTCCGGTACCCATTGAAAAAAGTCTCAATCGAAAGGTTAAGTACATACTGGGCTCTCCTACGGCGGTCAGTTGAATAAACTGTGTCATGTAGATTGATGTAAAAACCGCAATAACCGACATGCTGCGCCAGTTGATTCTAAGGGTGATGTAAAGTGTGACCGCAACAGCCAATGGCACAGTAATGAAATTTATACCACCGATCACAACTATAAGCGCCGTTATGCCTCCTCCGATTATGGAAGCACTAATCTGATCCCATCCGCTTTTCAAGCCTGAAACATTCACCGGCTGGAGGGTAAGCATCAGTCCGAGCAGCAAAGAAATCATATCTTTTCCGAGAAATGAATTATTATTGAACAGAACGAATCCCAGCATCACGGCAATAAAACTTTTTACAATGAAAAGAGGAGTGTCAAAAAGGACAGCTTCTCTTTTCAATAGTAGGCTTTTAATAAATTTAATCATAATTATTCAGGAACAGAGCTGCTCTCCCTTTTTTTCCTATACTTTCTTTTCACAAGTACGATACCTATAATGGTAGCCGTCGCATATAATGTCAAAGCCACGAATGTCCATACATAATATATACTATTGCCTGTAACTTCCGCCTGTGTGGCCAGACCCAGAATCATCATAAGGAAAATACCTGCCGCTGCGGCAATTCCGCTTCCCATGACTATGTCTTCCGGAACATTGGTTTTACCATTGGGATCAAGTTCCTTCAGAAGTGCCATCCCGGTTGTAATAGTACCTGTCCATGTACCGTATATGGTTACAATGTGCTCAAGGGTATCCTTTTTATAAATCCACTTACACATGAAGTAAGACCAGAACATCATGAAAATACCGCCGACAGTGGTAAGTGCAATCACCGGCCCCAGGTATTTTCTCAATACGGCTATTGAAACAGCGGAGATGGCCCCCACAATCATAAGGTCAAATACAGTTGATGATATACGCTGGAGCATGAAGTTGTCAGTAAAATGCTGTTTAATAATTTTCTTCTTTCTGAAGAACCCGATTATTGTCCTTACTCCAATTGCGAACAATGCGCCCCACAAGAAGTTAAATCCCCATATAAGACCCGACATAGTTTTCCCAAACGAACCTAAAGGTTCAAGGACCCCTCCAAGCAGTCTCATGAAACCATATGTCATAGCATAAGTAACACCTATAAGAACGAATTGAATCGCCAGCTCATCTATATATATTGATTTCTTGATTTTAATAGTATGCTCCTCATTATCAGGAGAAAGTTTATCAACTGCATCGAGATCCGGTCTATTGTCCCTCATGCGGATTTTCCTTTCCTTTCTAACAAGGAAATTCATAAACGGTATTCCTCCGATTAACGCCCATAAGAACCCAATCGTTGCTATTGAAAGTCCTACATTTGCACCATTTACAAAGGCATTCTCAATGGGTTCCAGTGTTTCCCACTGCAATCCGATTGAAACAGCCTGGCCCGGGCCCTGTGCAAATCCAAGGGGTAACAGCATACCCATGCTTTTGAAAAGATCCGGATAGAACAGCGATGCCAGCAATATCGTAACAGCAAGACCTATAATAGCCTGTACTGCATATGTAGTTACTGTTAAAAGGCCGGTATTGACTATGTCCTCGCTGGTTTTACTGCGTCTTTCCTTCAGCCCGAGTGCGATAAAACCGATAGCCAGCAAATGGTATACTGCCTTGGTCAGCATATCAGGGTTAAAAGGTATGATCTTCAAAACTTCCGGCCCGAGTATCAGACCTATGATTCCTGCAATAATTGAAAGCGGCATCAAATGTTTCTTGAACAGCTTAAAACTGTTCTTAATCATAAGAGCTACCCCAAGCAGGATAAACAGATAAACAAATTGCAGTATTCCATCCCAACCGTTGTTCATGATTCCCCTCCTATTTAAGTTATATATAACTTGTTTCTTAATATCATTACTACAATAATACCACTTTAAGACATTAAATTTAAGTAAAATTTAGCATCAGGTAATATTAACAGCCTTTAACAACAAAAATCACCTAAAAATATTACTAATTTTCGAACAATTTGCGAAACAAGCCCTCCGCTGTTTTCGCATTTTGGTGTTTCATCCCTCCGCTGAAACACCAAAGTATACTATATTTGAATAAACAGCGGAGGGCTTTTTATCCACTTCTGGACAAACGAATTAGGACCCGGTGGATTTGTAGTGGCGGACACCAAACTGCCACAACAACAGGCACGGGATTATGAAAAACATCCCAAACAATGGCGAAAACGCATATAGCCATGCGTTTTCAACCGCCTTGTCCGTAATATAAATGAGAGGCAGGAAATTGGCGGAAGCAACCGGCACTATGAATATGAAAATACGTATTATTTTACTGTTATATACATCCAGCGGGAACCTTGCCATCTCCCTTGCACCGTCCGTAAGGATATTGGTCAGTTCAGTACCACTAATTGTCCAGAAACTCCATACTGCCGAAATAATGAAAATCCCTGAAAAAACCACGACTCCCGCCACAACCATTCCAAAGGCAACCAGTATTTTATCCAATGTCCACGTTATATCCATATTAATCCATGCCCAGATATACAATACGCCTGAACTGATAAGTTTCCCCACCCTGTTCAGTTCAAACTTAGAACCAAGAACCTGCAGCATCGTTCCCCTTGGACGGACCAGCACCCTGTCAAAGCTTCCCGTCCTGACCATATGCGGGAAAAGGTCGAATCCCCTGGCAAATGCTTCTGCAATTGAATAGGAAATCATAAGCGCACCGAAACAAAATGCGATTTCCGGCACCGTCCATCCACCTATCTCTCCAAAACGTACCAGCAGCAGATAAACACCGGCAAAAATGGTAAACGGATAAATAATCTGTCCTGCCAGCAACATGAAAAACGATGCCCTGTACTGCATCTGGGATTTCAAAATTATATTCATATATTTCATATATAAATTCATATCAACCCCCTTGTATGATGATTTTCTTTTTTAAACGCGACAGCCAAAGCACGCCAATTCTAATTAAAACAGCAGTCCATACCAACTGCATAACCACTCCATAGAACGCCTCACTTACCGGGATATGACCTGTATAAATCCTGAACGGAAAATCTCCCGTAAGCCAGAAAGGAAGAACCATCAGCACTTTCTGCATTACCATTGGCATCAGGGGAAGCGGTATTATCATCCCTGCAAGCAGCTCAGAAACCAGACCGAACAAAGTCAGCGAACCAGTTGGAGACATGGTGACAAACATGGATATGGAAATAATCATGCTGTATGCTACCGTCAGGAAAACACCCATGGACATGGTCGCCAGAAATAAAAGGAATGCAGGAAGGGACGCTGGTGCGCTTAAACCATAGGGATAAGGAATCAATAGTGCGCTTACAAGAAGAATCGGCAGGAAACGCAGCGCAACACCCGCCAGCCTATGGCTCAGCAGTCTCGTATACCACATCGGGTACAGGCTGACCGGACGCACCAGTTCGTATGCGACATTTCCGCTTATTATCAGCTCAAACAATCCGCTGTCCCTATACCACAGCATGACAAGTGCAAGGAAGGCCTGCTGAAGCCAGATATATGTAGTCAGCTGATCCAATTCGATTGGTTTTTCAGCTGGCGAAAATTTATATATGGCAATATAAAGCAACACATACATGCCTCCCCAGACAAACTGGGTCGCCAACCCCGCCCATGCAGCAACTTTATATTGAAGATTATTTGAAAACCTGATTTTAAAGAACGACAGGTATGTCTTCATATTTTATACTCTCTGTACAATCCGGCTATCATTTCTTCAGCTTCAACCGGTTCAATCTCAAGGTCCCTGATAAGGTATCTCGAAGAAATTTCATTTATAACCGCGGACGCAGGTATGACATCAGGCATAAATTTCACTTCAGCTGAGTTCCCGTTAACCTTATATGATGTGATTCCTTTTATTTCCGGCAGGATTCCATTGTCCTCAAAAAAGTGAACGGTGATGGTGCGTTCTTTCGCATATTTGCTTTTCAATTCTCCAAAATTGCCGTCATACAGAATGCTCCCCTTGCCAATCAGAAGGATCCTTTCAGCCAGTGCTTCTATATCCCCTGTGTCATGGGTCGTCAGAATTACGGTTATATCACTTTCTTTGTTGATTTTTTTTATGAAGGTTCTGACCGCCAGTTTTGAAACTGCATCCAGCCCAATGGTAGGCTCATCAAGGAACAGTATTTCCGGTTTGTGAATAAGGGATGCAGCAATCTCGCACCTCATCCTCTGTCCGAGGCTCAGCTGCCTCACAGGTGTTTTTATAAAATCCTTTAAATTAAGTAATTCTGAAAGCATATCATAAGTTTTAAGATATTCATTATCATCTATTTTATATATTTCCTTAAGCAACTCAAAAGAATCCGATACCGGCACATCCCACCACAGCTGGCTTCTCTGACCGAAAACAACGCCTATCCGCTTCACATGCCTTTTCCTCTCTTTCCAAGGTACTAATCCATCTACAGTAACCTCTCCGCTTTCAGGAACAAGAATACCGCTGAGTATTTTAACCGTTGTTGATTTACCGGCTCCGTTTGGTCCGATATATCCTACTATCTCCCCTTTGGGTATCTCAAAACTGACATTATCCAATGCCTGAATTATTTTAAATTCAGGTTTAAACAGCGCCATTACTGCACTTAATGGCCCGGACTTCCTTTCATAAACTTTAAATGTCTTATTCAGATTTTTTACAGAAATCAAAATTCATCCCCCTTTTCATAATGAAAATAAATTAAACAAAACCGGCAGCCGGCTTTGAATCATGTCTTCTATTTAATTGATTCTTATTTTTTGAGCATGTCAGCGAACAATAATACAGCTCCGCCGTTACATGAGAACTGCGCAAAACGCAGGAAAGCCATTCTACCGCAAATTCCAACACATTACAAGATATAATAGTAATTTTTATAAATAATTTATTTTTGCTCCTACATCTACTATTACCTGTTAAGGAGACTATCATATACCCCTGTCCTATATGATGATTTCTTGATAATATACATGTGATAAAACCCCGGTCGTTTATTGTCCGGGGTTTTATTATTTCAATTTTTTTATTATTTTTTTTACTAATTCCCCTCTATTTCTTTATCTTAATCAGCTCTTTTATTAATTCTTCATTCGACTGTGTTGCTTTTTTCATGTAAGTCACATAATCATTCAATAGATAATAATCATAAAAATTTCTGTATACAAAAGGTTCGTCCGGATAGAACTTTCTTAAAAAGACTATATATTCTCCGTCTTCTTCGAATCCCGGCTTCTCCACATTCGTATACCGTGGGTTATAATCAATATAGACCGATGTCTCTCTGCCGGTTGATTCACTGACGGTCCATGAGTAAAATACCTCTGTATAATTGAACTCGCCAAAAATACCTATGTCTCCCAGGGCATTTTTTTCCTCAATGATTACTTCCACATAAGTCATATTTTCAATAACAATTTTTGCGATAACATCAGCGGATTCCACCAGGTATTCGAGACTGTACTTCTCCGGTAATTCTACCTTAATGCCGGGAGAGTCATCATTTTTTGGATTATACAATCCTATTCCTTCCGCAATGGTGTACTCCTTACAGGAGGTCGTCATAATGGATAAAAGTATGACTAAAAGAATTAATTTTTTCATTTATAATACCCCCATCAGAATATAGTAAGGTCATTATACAGTATGTTTAATAAAACAGCGTTTAGTTTTCGTAGAATTTTTTAAGACTTTCAGCCGTTCGGATTATTCTTTTTTGGATTATACCGCCAAACAACAGGTATCCAAATGAATCCAGCATAGGTTCATACTCAAGGGACAGGTCCATGAATGTCTCTCCCGTCTGGGACAGGCTGTATCTGAAAATAGCTTTTTTAAATGGGAAAAAAGCTTCCCTGCCATTTTTAGATAGTTCCAGGCTTACTTCTTTACGTGGTATCCATGATGCCACCTTTTCGTCAATGCCCTGTGGATACACACGTCTTTGCGCCCCTACTCCTTCTTTTAAATCTGTTAAAAATTTCATGGACTTAACACCGGGAACATAAGCAGGCGCCACTGACAAGTCTCTTAACCTTTCCCAGGCTTCATCAGGTGTTATATTTAATTTTACTGTATGCACAGCTTTATATTTCATAATTCTTTCTTTCAATGTATCAGAGCGTGGTATCTGCTGATAATCCTGAATAAGGCGACTTGATGTATATAATCCATCTGATAAGTACACCGAATAGTTTAGTGACCGGAAGATATATTCTCATGTTCTTTTTGAATATCCTGAGATAATCACTGTATGTATAACGCTGAAACTGCAGATCTTTTTGGGCTTTCTTGGTATCCATCCAGTCCAGAAAACTTGGTTTCATTGTAAAACTGTCCATTGAAAGTTTGGGTATTCCTATTGAATTCAGCAAACCGTTGAAGAACTCTCCATAAGTCAGCTGACAACGTGCTCCTCCTCCGAGAAAATATGTGTTACCATTCTCAATTAGATTGAGCCTCAGCTTTTCAGCAGCGGTTATCTGGGCTAAGCCTACATCTGAATCCAGTATCATTTCAATTCTGGAATTGAACGGAAATTCAAAACCATACATAATTGTTTTAAATTTCCAAACGCCTTTTGACGGCATAACAGCTCCAAGTCTCGTTATACAGTATTTATTAAGACCTGCTTCTTTAACGATTCTTTCCGACTCTATTTTGCTTTCGGTATAGTTATCTGTAGGTATGGGTTTTCTTTCTACTTTGATTGGCGGATTAAGATGCTGTGTTGGTCCCATGACAGAACATGATGAAGAATGGATCATTACAGCCTTGTTTCCAGTTTCGATTATCGCCCTGACTACATTGTCAGTTCCGCCTGTATTGACTGCAAAACATAGTTTCCTGTTGTTACTTTGGGGAGGGATGACAGCAGCCAAGTGTATGACTGCATCCACACCCCACATAGCTTCTTTCACACTTTTAT
Organism: Clostridia bacterium; assembly: GCA_030592355.1. GTDB lineage: Bacteria > Bacillota > Clostridia > DUPQ01 > DUPQ01 > JAFGQE01. Next base: position 9,549 of record JAUVJE010000023.1, on the reverse strand, counting down.
AATTTGTAATATCGCCAAAGATTGTTTCCCGAACAATACCTCTGTATTTCCGGGCCGCCCTTATAGTTCTGCTGTTTTTCATTTCAAAAACAGTAATGAAATGGTTTCTTTTCGAGACTTCATCTATGACAGCTTTCCCAATGTTTCCATATGCTCCGGTAATGAGTATATTCATTTGCAGTCTCCTTCTGCAATAAATATACTCCTTGTAAATAGGGAAATATATCATCCACGGGGATAAATCTCCTCACCCGAAGAAACAAATTTTATTCACCCATTCGGGCTACCACCGTTACTGAATTTTATTTTATGCAGCAACTGAACCCTATTCTTAACTTCAAGCTTGCGGTAAATGTTCTTAATGTGTGTTTTAACTGTGTTTATTGAAATAAAGAGTGCCGCTGCAATTTCTTTGTTTGTTTTGCCTACGACAACAGCTTCAATTATCTCGACTTCACGGTCACTTATATTGTAAGTTTCATAAAATTTCTCTGTATGAGACATAACATCTGTAGTTTCCGGATCATAATTCACAGTGTAATGTTTAGTCAGATACATATAAACACTAATGGCAAATACAGCATAAGCTACATGGGTGGTTTTAAAAGCACTGTTGGCAAGAAACAGAATGTCTATGGGGAAATATATTGCGACAGGGAGAAAGGAGAAAAACACACCTTTTAAAAGCTGCCTGTTTCCCTTCACTTTTGTTTTCCGATGGTAGATTAATGCAAGGACAGCCGGGGCTATAAGAAGCACACTTCCGAACTCAAACAGAGCATTTAGATTTCTACCGGCTTCTTTAACCCACTCTCCTTCGGTAATAAAAATAATAGTTATCAATACTGTCAGTAAAACAATAATGCAAATGGCTCCTACCAGTAACTTCCCGAGCCGCATTTGTTTTCCGTTCAGGGGTAGCAGATAAATCGTATATAAAATCGTTAAGTAGATTACAATGGTAATAACACAGCACATAAATATGGTTCCGAAAAGAGCTAGGTTCTCACTAATTATTCCAATTTCAGCGGCATAATCCGTCGCAATTGTATAAGTGTATAAAAAACCAATGAAAAAAAGCGTGGTCTGCATATAAAGCACACCCAAAAAATGCCATATTGTCCTATCCTTAGTGCGGTAATAGAGTATCGTACTAAGGATTGCTATGGACATTATGATTGAAAAAATCATATAGTATGCAATTTCAGAAATAAATCTGCCAATCATCAATAAACCCCCGTTCTATGTAAATTTTAACACACTTTATGATGCTTATGTTCCAAGCAGACTACCAAATTACTATTTTTAACTTAAATACATATAAACTCTCATATAAACTAATTTCCCAGACTCGTCTTTCGAACCTTAACCCTCGGTGCACTGGTCTGATTTTCGAACCTCAGTATGTCAAATGTGGTATAATCGGGAAAAACAGGGGGTGCGCCATGTCATTAGAATTTTTTGACTGCAATTGCTGTATAGGCAGGTCGCCGGTGGTTTTTCCGGGGTCATTCTACTCGGCGGAAGAACTTGTTGCCAGAATGAGCGATTATGGAATTAACAGTGCCCTTGTCTACTATTCAATAGCCAGAGATCATTTCCCCGCAGAAGGCAATCCACTACTTATGGAAGCTATAGATAAATATGAGAATTTATATCCGGCATGGGTAGTCATGCCCCATCACACCGGCGAATTTCCTTCTCCCAATGAGTTGGAAAGGCAACTTCAGACACAAAATGTGAAGGCAGTAAGAATTTTCCCATCATCCGACAGACATAATTACAGTCTTAAGCCTTACTCCGCGGGTCCATTACTGGAAATGCTGCAGCATAACTCAATTCCCTTATTTGTTGATATCGATGAAATTGGCTGGGACAACATAGATACCTTGCTTAAAACCTATTCTAATCTGCCTGTTGTACTGTGCAACACCGGTTACAGAAGCGACCGGTATATTTATCCCCTTATGGCAACCTATAAAAACCTCTATTTTGAAACCAGCAGATACCTGTCTCATCTCGGAATTGAAGCACTATGCCGAAAAGTGGGTTCGGATAGAATTCTTTTTGGGACAGCAATGCCGTTATATACCGGAGCGGGTGCCGTATTTTATATCAATAAGCTCATGCTTGATAAACCTGATAAATATAACATTGCTTCTTTAAATCTGAAAAGATTGCTTGAAGGAGACCAACTATGAATATTGTTGACTGCCACTGCCACTTGGGTTCATATTTTAATTTCAATGTACCCGGTCACTCTCCGGAAGATATGATTTTAAGCATGGATAATATCGGAGTAGAAAAAGCCTGTATATCTCCGCATATGTCCCTTTCTTCGGACATTGAAAAGGGCAATCGCTTCATGCTGGACACTGTGGTCAAATACCCGGAAAGATTTGTAGGTTTTTTCACCTATAATCCTCATTATCCGACGCTTATGGAATCCGAGCTTCCTACATACTTTAAAACTACCGGTATCAAGGGAATAAAAATCCACCAGGGCACCCATAAAACCACTTTGAAAAATCCCTCATATCGAAATATTTATTCCTTTGCGGACAAATTTAGAATTCCAATTATGATTCACACTTGGTCAATGGAGACAATAAAAAATATAGAGGAAATTTCCGCGGAATATCAGAACGCAGTATTTATTATGGGACATTTCGGTGCTGTCCCCGACAATATGATATATGCTGCGAAAGTAATTCATTCCCGGAACAATGTATACGGAGACACCACTGTTTCTACGATGTTTGAAAAAAATGTTGAATGGCTTGTTGAAATAGCCGGCGAAAATAAAGTGCTTTATGGTACAGATATGCCTTTTATAGACCCAAGGGTTTGCATGGGGCGCGTCATCCACTCAGACTTGACCAAATCTGTAAAAGAGAAGGTTTTGGGCATTACAATAAATGAAATTCTGGGGAACATAATAGAATATGAAGACGCATAATACATTTTTTAATAACAAAATCTCATCTCTCATCAGAAAAAATCTAAAAACAAATAAAGCTGCCGCTAAAATGGCAGCTGAGTTTATATATAAAACGTCATATTGGATGAATCTTTCTTATAGTGAATTACAGAGTCTTGTTTTCACGCCTGAACTCAAGCGCTCATGGTTTGTTCGCTCTGACGGGAGTTGTCCGTCCTGTAAAAAAAGCGTTCCAATGTACAATTGGAAATACGACCCAGTTAATATACCGTGGAAAATGCGGTGTCCCCATTGCTCGGAGCTTTTTCCAAAAAACGATTTTAAGGAATACTATGTTTCAGGGCTGGACAGCAATGGTGATTTTCACCATGAATTTTCGGATCGTTCATTGCTTGTAAATAAAGAAGGTTCTGATTTTGGCGTAGACGACGGAAACGGCTGGTACAATGAAGACGGTTTTCGCTATATGTTCATTGGAGCATATCTTGCCCATGCACATTGGAGCATGCTGATTGTCGACGGCATATTGAATTTATCTTTTTCTTATACACTGACCGGCAATATTGAGTACGCAAGAAGAGCTGCTCTCATATTGGGCTCTGTATCCCGTCATTTCCCGGAATATGATTTTTATACCCAGGGAATAATGTATGAACAGGAACATCGCTCCAATGGCTATGTGAGTTATTGGGCCGGTTCAAACAATGATGTTAAAATCTTTGCCCTCGCTTATGATCAAATTTTCGAGGCACTTCAAGCTGATATTGATTTTGAAGATATCTTCGGCAAAAATGTAGATTCATTTTGCAGTATTATCGAAAACAGAATTTTTCATGACGCTCTCAATAATATGAAAAAAATTCAGACAAATCCACCGGAAGCATCCATAACCGTTGCTATTTTAAAATCGGTCCTCAACTACGACACTAATGATATAGTTAAATATATTGATGATATTATCTATAAAACAACAATGGTTGACGGACTGTCCGGCGAAAAAGGTCTGGCAGGATATGCTTCGCTCGCCCCGCGTGCAATCGCAAACTTACTGTGTTTGTATACAAATACCGATAGTTGTTTCATCGAAAAAACTTTGACAAAGCATCCTCAGTTGCATAAAACATACCGTTTCCACATTGACAGCTGGTATGATGCGAAATACTATCCAGGAGTTGGCGATAGCTCTGTGTTTGCCCTTCCAATAAAGGTTTATGCCGGACTTTTTTCTTCTTTCGGATCCAACTATTCAATCCTTTACAGGTCAAACGAGTGGTTTAGCCTGAAGCTCAGCCAATACTTTAATGATCCTGACCTGGCAAAAATAATTTATCTTTCTAATGGCAATATTGCCAAAGGCTGCTTCGACAGAGATTATTATATAGCTCATCCTAAAGAGTATGAAGCAAATATTACTGAACTGATTGATAAATCAGGTACGGCTCTTAATCAAAAATCCGTCAATTATGCCAAGTGGAGGATTTCCCTTCTTTTCACAGGTAAAGATTCAAATAAAACTCTTCTTGCAATGCCATACGATTCCGGTGCCAATCACTGCCATCATGATGCCCTGAGCATTCATTTATTTTCAAAAGGACTTAATATGATGCCTGATTTTGGCTATCCACCTGTAAATCATGGCGGATGGGATACAAAAGAAGTTCGCTGGTACCGTCATCCGGCTGCTCACAATCAGGTTGTTATTGACGGAGAAAAACATACCAACCTGCCTCCTGAAGGCGAGGGAAAGTTTTGCAGGTACCCTGAGTTTGGTCAAAACCTTATGTTTTCCTCGGGTTCATTTGTTCAGGCAACCTATAACGACTCTAAAGAATATGTTAATACAGACCGCTATGAGCGTTTGGTTGCCCTGATAGATATAACGGATTCAGATTGCTACTGCGTGGACATCTCCAGAACCGAAGGAGGGCTGGAACACAGCCGGTTTTTGAGAAGCACATATTCTACAACAACCACTGACGGTCTGAATTTATCCCGAGGTGAGATGTATTATCCTGACAAAACCATCATGCGTAATTTATTAACGGACAACAACCCCGGCGAGGCATGGAGCATTGATTTTAAAACCTTATCAGATAATAAAGAAACCCCGGCTGACCGGGACCTGCACCTGAAGTATACCGGGCTCACAAAAAACGTTTCCGTCAGCACTTGTGAATCATGGGTTGATATTACACGAATGGTTCAAACATCCAACGTCCGCACAGGAGATACGTCCGTATGGATTCCCACAATTTTTGAAACTAAGAAAGGTCCGAGAACTTGCTTTACCGGTATTCTGGAACCATATGAAGATTCTTCAAAAATACTGTCAATAAACCGCCCCACCGTTATTTTCCCCGGTGATTTTGACGATGTCGTTGAAATTATCTTTACGGACGGCACAAAAGACCTTATAATCGCCAATGATCCAAAAACAAGCAGCAGTATCCTTTTGAGTGATTATGGTATTGAATCAGATGCTCTTCTAACCGTTATCCGCATAAAGGACTTAAAAATAAGTAAAGTAACGGTTTGCTCCGGTACCTACTTTGCTATAAACGGAACCAGCTATACAACTGACTCCGCCCCCTTCCCCATCGAATTCGTATAAAACCAACCCATGCAATTACTCTTATCCTGCATTATTAGGGATGACAGGCAATGATATCACAACACTTGTGCCTTTATTTTCTTTTGTTGTTACATTAATTTTCCCGCCATTCCCAAGTACAATAGCCCTGGCGATGGGAAGACCCAAACCTATGCCTCCCGTCTTTTTACTCCTGGAAATGTCGGCCCTGTAAAAACGGTTGAATATATGCCCAAGATGTTTTTCTCCAATTCCATAGCCCTTGTCGGTTATCTCAATCTTAACCAAACCATTATCTTCTCTTCCAACTATTAACAGCTTTGATGCCGGCGGTGAATATTTAAGCGCATTATCAATGAAAATCCTGATGCACTGTTTCAATTTCCCTGCATCTCCTTCTATATTAAGTCCTTCAGCTACCTCACTGCTGATTTCATGTATGTTTTTATCCATGATTTCGGTTTCCCGCGTAATGTCATCTAATAATCCGGATATGTCTACTTTCTTATTTTCATACTCAATTGCATTTTCATCATTCCTTATCAGAAAAAGCAATGCTTCCACAAGATTTTTCATATTGCCTGTTTCGGATAAAATTGCCCCGATGGATTCATTCAATATCTTCTCATCGGATTTTCCCCACCTTTTCAGCATATTCGCATATCCGGCAATGACGGAAATTGGAGTCCTCAGTTCATGTGAAGCATCTGATATAAATCCTTTTTGTTTTAGATATATCCTTTGCAGCCTGTCAAGCATGCCATTAAACGTAACACACAGGTCTTTCAACTCATACTCAGCCGATTCGACATCAAGTCGCAGACTGAGGTCCTTTTCATTAATACTACCGGCCAGTATAGTCATATCTTTTATCGGTTTCAGTGCTTTCCGTGCCTGGGAATTCCCGAATATAAGCAGTCCCGCGATTCCCGCCGCATAAAGAAGCCCTATGAAAATCATTGTTATGAGATAGGCCGAACCCATGGATGATTCCCTTAAATATCCACTCATGTCCATCTTTATAAAAAACATCAGGTAGTGCTTGGTTCCATATCCCGATGGCACTATCACAGTGAAAATCATTGTCCTGTCCCTTATCATGGATACAAGCCTTGCGGCTGCTGTATTTGAATCAATTTCTTCAATCGAAGGAATATTAACACCGCTTGTTTCCAGCAGCCTGTATTGACCGTCATAATACTCCATGAAACCTTTTGAAATAATATTATCCCCGTATAGCCTGTAGACGAAATCACTGTCGGCTTCTTCCAGCCTGCTCATTGCAGGAAAATAGATACTACTGATATCAGCCTTAATATCCCGGAAAATATAATGATTGAATGTCAGCGTAATCCCAATGGCTAAAATTATAAAAACCATTGTGAAAATCCATATATACCTGCGTGACAGGCCCCTGACCAATGACTTTTTTGCTTTCTTGTTTCTTCTAGTCCTCATTTCCCGTTTCCTCCCTGATGATGTACCCGGCACCTCTCACGGTCTTTATGATGCTTACACCGAACTTCTGGTCAATCTTACTCCTAAGGTATGAGATATAGACATCAACGATATTAGTCTCCCCCATGAAATCATATCCCCATACCTTCGTAAGTATCTCATCGCGTTCAAGCACCATATCCTTGTTTTCCATCAGGAAAACAAGCAGCTGGTACTCCTTGTTCGTAAGCCTGACAACAGTGTCCGAATACCTTGTCTCATGAGTATTCCTGTTCACCGTCAGTTCACCGCACAGCAGGGCTTGCGTGTCATCAGGTTTCCGTTTGCCTTTTCTACGTAACGCCGCCCGGATCCTCGCGAGGACCTCTTCAATTGCAAAAGGTTTGGTAATATAGTCGTTCGCCCCCGTATCCAGCCCAACGACCTTATCTGTAATGTCATCCTTTGCTGTGAGCATTATTACCGGCATGTCGGATTCAAGCCTGAGCCTCCTGCATAATTCAATCCCGCTGATACCCGGCAGCATCAAGTCAAGCAGAACTAGGTCCGGTTTATTATTTCTTGCCTTTACCAGGCCGTCAAGCCCGTCATTGGCTACCGCAACTGAATAATTCTCATGCTCAAGTTCAAGCTGTAAAAACCGCGCAATTTTCAAATCATCTTCTACTATCAGAATACTGCTCATTTTATTCATTTACCTCAATACCCAGCATGCCGTCATCGTCTTCAGTTACTTCATATTCTTTTTCTATTTCATCAAACTCGTCTTCACTGGTTTTTCTTATCAACTGAATGGATTCTTTCTCCTCCCTGTTGGTTATCAATATCTCGCAGTTGGTTATTATAATAATAACAAACAGTATTAACAGCACAGATGAAAATATTTCTGCGGACATCCTGTATAATCCACCGTTTATGTATAAAGTAATTACCAGCAGTGCCACCAGCCATAGCGGGAGCCTGATAAAATCAACTTTCCTATTCCTGATAACAAGTTTGTACTTAAGTATTCCATAAAACCACTCTCCTACACGGCGGACTGGCGACTTGCTTTTTCTCCTTATAACCATAATCGCGGTTTGCGTGTCATTGAAATTCTTTTTAAGGACATTTTCTGCTGTTTCATAAACCACACCGGTTTCCTTCATCACTATTTTAATATTCTCCATCGTAACATTCTCTGATATCTTCATTTGGCATCCTCCTGATTAATATAATTATATTCTATATCACTTATCTGTAATTTTACTTAGAAAATGATTAGAATTCCATTAGAAATACCATTCAATTAAATATCCTGAGGATACTTGGTAATTTAGATTAGTATAAAACTGACCTTTACTGTTGCCCCGTGTACCCAGAATGGTTTTTGCGTGTTTTTATGCAATTTTTAAGATTTTACTTAATTTTATGCAATACACAGACAGATGAGAAAATTAACCTGCAAAAAAACAGCCTTGTAGCTGTTTTGATTTATTGTTCCTGTTCAGTATAAGTCCAGACGATGACAGAAAATTAAACATTACTGACCAGATGGCGGAAATTTTTTATCCGATAAGTCAGGTGTTTAAGGTAAACCAACCTGTCAGGATTGTTGCTCTCTTTCTTTCTCCAGATGCTTTTGCCTCATTTCGGCAACCATCATATCCTTCACTTTCATAAGACGTGTTATGTTTCCTCTCTCATTTTCCTCTAATTTCATGGTGATATATTTTATGGTTTCCTCTATCTGCGGAATCATAACATATTCCAATGCATTAACCCGGCGCCGGGTTTTTTCAATTTCACGGGCCATGAGTTGAGCTGTTTTTTCTTTTTCTGCAAGAGCGATTAATACAGGGAAAGCTTCAGTCAGGTTCAACACAGCTCCGTCGAGTTCTCCTGAAGTACTGTGAATACCGTAAGGATATATATTTGTATCCCCTTCTTCCACGTCCTCATATTCAAATACTGGAACCCGGACACTCATAATGTTTTCTTCAGATACATTAAGCTCTACTTTTCTCTTTGGAAACATCAATGCTTCTTCAAGGTTTTCAGTTTGCATTACAGCGCGTGCTATAACAAAGCTTGAGTGGGCATCCGAAACCTTGCTCTCCATCTTTTCGCGGAGCTTTATGTTCTCTTTAACTACGGCGATAAATTTCTTCATCAGCTCATCGCGCTTGTCTTTTAATAATTTATGACCCCGCCTGGCAGTTTTCAACCGTTTTTTAAGCCTGTTGAGTTCCATTCTGGTGGGATTTACATTAAGCCTCGCCATTTTCCCTTACCTTTTTATAAAATACATCATAATACTTCTTGAGATTCTCATCGCTTATTCTTTTCATTTCAGCTCTGGGAAGCAATACAAGCAGTTCCCATCCGAGGTCAAGGGTTTCGTCTATGGATCTGTTTTCAGAGAAACCCTGGTTTATATACAGTTTTTCAAATTTATCCGCAAATTTCGCATATAGTTTATCTGTTTCCGTAAGAGCCGCATCACCAAGAATGATTGCCAGTTCTTTTGCATCCTTGCCTCTCGAATAAGCCGCAAACAACTGGTTCATAGTATTCTTAT
>JAUVJE010000062.1 GCA_030592355.1 Clostridia bacterium | reverse complement strand
TATACATTTATTCAAACCGCTGATATTGATTTATGTCAATCAGCGGTTTTTAAAAAGATATATCAGACTTGCTTCGTTTTGTTTGATTCTCCTCTCGCTCATGTATTGCTCATACACTACGCTCAAGAAGAATCTCCAAAGCCTCGCTTGACAAAAAAATTCCCGCCGTCAGGAACCTGATAAATTAGTTTTCCATCACAACCTGCCTCAATTAGCAATTACCACCGGTTTCAGAATTCTCCGATCGGTGGTTTTCTGTATATAATGAGTCATGTTTACTTCGTTGGAATATCATCCCTCCGCTATTGTTCCGCTTTTTTAGGAGGGTTCGCGCAGCATTTCCCACTGGGGGAGGTTGAGTTTTGGAAGATTGATTTCGTCAAGTATCTTAAATCCCAGATGATTGTATATGGCAACATTTCCATGTGTAGAGGTTTCCAGATATATTGGTAGTCCGGTGTTATCGCTTTCGTTGATAATGTTTCTAAGGAGTTTTCCACCGAACCCCTGACCCTGATACTCCGGAGCAACACCAACTATCATTACATAAATATAAGGTCTATCCTGCATGTGCCTTTTGCGGTCAGCGTCAAAAACACGCAGGGGCATCATTCGGAGCATAGGCTTGAATCCGACTTTCTTGCAGGAACGGGATACCCCGCTTTTTAATAATCTTCCAAATGTCATTTCTGAATATTCTCCGGGCAGCCATCCGGCGAAACCCTCAATTGCGGGTGAAGTAGCTATTGCCGCGCCGTATTTCATACAGTACCTGACAGGACTTTGAAACCATGTTCTTCTTTGGGCGAGACTGCATCCTTTAAGGATTTTCCCCCATATAGGGTCATGCTTAAAAGCGTCGGCAAGGATAAGACCGGCTTTTTCAATATCCGCGGTCTGTAATTTGTAGAGTGAATCAGTTTGACTAGACATAACGTCACCTTTTCAACTAAATTTTATCATATTGAATCGTAATATCTAAATCAGTGGTATTTCCATAATGATATTCATGGACGGTCGGATGTTCTGCATCAACGGAGCGGTCGGGTAATGTCAGGTCTCCGGCGTAACCGTCAATATAAGGAAGGCGATGAGTAGTTATTTGCACTTCACTGTCGGTGATTTCCATTATTCGATATGATGTTGTAGTCAGCACAGTACTTGCGGTTTCAATTTGGTATGTGCTGCCCATAGGTACAATACTGTTGATGTGCTGATGCCCGCAGAAATAAGCCAGCACCTTATGTTCTTCATTCCCGATTATTTCAATCAAATTCGGAATTATTTTGTCTATTCGTGAGTAATCCCACTCCTTGCAGTATCCGCTGCTTCTCGACGGTACCAGCGGGTAGTGTCCGAAAACCAGCTTGGGTTCAGGCTTTTTCAATTGTTCTAAAAGCCAGGGCAACTGCCCGTCCGGGTCCTCATTTCGTACTGCAAAACCTATGAAACGGATTCCGTTGAATACACGGGAATACCTGACACCGTCTTCCCCAAAGGCTTTGTAATAATTTGTTTCTTCAAGGGAAACATACTCATATTCTTCAAGGTCGGGATAACGCTTCTCCATTCCCTTTGTTGCACACAAGTCATGATTACCCGCAACAGGTATGTACGGAATTTTAATTTCATCAAATTTTTTCTTCACATATTGAAGTTCGCCCAGATGGGTTGTGCCCTTGACAGAGATGTCACCGCAGATGGAAATAAGATCAACATCTGTAGTTTTTTTCTTCAGCCACCTCCAAAATCCTCTGATTGCCTGTTTGGAAGCCGGATAGTGCAGGTGGCGGCTGCCGTCGTCAAAATGTGTGTCCGCAAGAATTAATACTTTCATATTTACCATTATAAATAATTTTAACCGGACAGGCAAAAGATTATTTTGGCATAAGTATGATAAAATTATTCCAAGACCGGATGATTTACTCTGTGATAAGACCCCTAAAAACACTGTAGATGATGCGAATAATATAATAAGAAAGGTTTTTCGGAATGCAGAATACTACGGAGAGCCCAGTGAAATTTGAAAATTTGGAACAAAGGGTACTGGAGGCGAAAACCAGTCCCGATGAAATGAACAGGCTAATAAAAGAATATATCCCGTTCATCAGAAAAACTGCCGTAAAAGTTATCCCGCCGGGGGCATATGACAGTTTTAGCACAACTGCTATGTCGGCCTTTGCCGAAGCAATTGAAAAGTTCCGCAATAATGAAGGAAGGTTCCTGGGATTTGCATCCCTTGTTATTACCAATCGCATAAAGGATCAGGTGAGAAAAGAATTCAAACCTGATGAAATACCCAGTGATAATGTTGAAATAATCGAACCTTTCGAAGAAAAAGCCGATAGAAAACTGGAAGTGAATATGTTTAGGGAGGAACTTTCAGGTTTTGGGATTGTTCTGGACGACCTTTTAAAAGACAGTCCAAAGCATAAGGGCAGCAGAATAAAGGCAAATAAAGCTGCCAAAACACTATCGGGAAATGAGGTTCTGTTCAGCGCATTGGTAGGCACGAAAAAAGTACCGGTGAAAAGATTAGGCGAGTTTTCGGGAATATCAATAAAGCTGATAGAACAAAAAAGAAAATATATTATAGCCAGGGCATTGCTCAGGCAGGATAAATATTCTTACTTAAGAGAATTTGTAAAATGAGGTGTTTGGAATGAAGGGTATACTGATTGAAAAAAGATCGCGAAAATCTATAATAATGGACCAGAACGGTAGATTTGTGAAAACGAAAACCATGAAGAGTTGGAATGAAGGCGACGAAGTTAGCTTTATAGGACCCGCTGTGAAAATGGCAAAGGTACTGTCGATAGCTGCAGCTTTCGTTCTTGTTTTTGCGCTCGGTTTATTTGTCGTTTATACAAATAATGCTTATACCGTAACTCTTGACGTCAATCCATCGATAGAAATTGAAGTGAATGCATTCAACAATATAGCATCTATTCAGGCCCTTAATGACGATGCCGAAAATATAGGCGATTTGTCAGGTTTGGTCGGAATGAAATTCGGTCCTGCCGTAAACGTAGCAATCCAGTTGCTTTTAGACCAGGGGTACCTTGAAGAAGATGGTACGGTTGTATTGTCAATTGAAGGCAAGAATGGCAAATTAAGAACAGTTGTACAGGAAGTTTCTGAATTTGTAACCGATGCTGTTATTGAAAGCGAAGAGGATGAAGATGATCCTGAAGAAGCGGATGCTATTGACGGAGAGCCGAAAATTAAAATATATGTAGGCAGGATAACCGAAGATATGGCCAATAAGGCCGAAGAACTGGGAGTGCCGGTAGGAAGAATGGTGCTGGCTGCAAAAGCGCAGGAAGAAGGCGTTGAAATTTCTTTCGATATGGCCGCTATGCTCAGTGTTCAGGAATTGCAGAGAATCAGGAATTTATCAAAAACCATTAACAAGGCGACAGAATTGTTGGCCGGAGCGTCTGAACAAGGACAGGAAGCCGGCAACGGACATTTGAAACAGATAGAAGCCATGGCGAAAAAAATACTCCGGGAGGCATCAAAAATTGAGGAAAACCTGGAAAAACTCGCGGCTTTGATGGCATCAGGCGAAGCTGATGGCGAAATGATTGAACGACATGCGGTTTTGACTATACAGCTTGAAAACCTATTGACGCAAATGGATCAGATGGGCATAACCGCTGAGATGGAAACAGAAGAGATATTAAACGGCATGTCCCAGTACAAAGGAGCGGATGCTGAGGAAAAGGCAAGAATCCGCGAGGAAATTAAGGAAGCAAAAAAGGCCGAGATAGATGCCAAACAGGAAGAAAACCGTACCAGGGTTGAAGAAAAGATGGCTGAAGTAAAAGAGAAAGTCGCTATGCTGAAAAGCGTCAGCAATGAAGCCGAAGAAGAAGATGAGGAAAACGAGGATGAGGATGACAACGGTAATAATGGTAATAACGGCAAAGGCAAAGGGAATAACTAACAATAATTGAGGACTGGTGCACAAACTGAGTATTCATTGTGCAGCAAACCCAAACTATACCAAAAAAGGCTATCCTAAAATATTATTGGGACAGCCTTTTTTTTGTTCCTATTTATCCGCTGAAAATATTATTGTGAGTATTTGACAAAACCTAATTGACAAATAATGGAAATAAAGATACTATGTATATACAATATTTACCAGGTGGTGCTATATGCATAAAAAACTTATTCCCAACATTATAATCACGTTGATACTGATAATCCTGATGGCGCATCCTGCCAAAGCGAAAACGGAATTTACCGATATACAGGATAGCGACTGGTATTCAGAACATGTGAATAACCTGTCAGCGTTAGGTATTATTAATGGATTCCCTGACGGCACATTCAGAGCGGATGAAATCTTAAATACAGACCAATTTATAAAGATGATTATTACGGCGTTGGGGAATGATCCGGGGAACGGAACAAATTACTGGGCATCAAAATTTATAGAGTGCGCAGAGCGAAAGGGACTGCTGGAAAACATTGAAATAAATGATTATAAAAAACCCTTGCCAAGAGGGGAAATCGCATGTATAATATCGAAGGCTCTTGACACTTTGAATGAAAACATTGAAATCGAAGCCTGCGAATTGTATGACCTTTACGGTTATACACCTGCGAAGTATGTGTCCCATGTTTTAAAAACATATAACGCGGGTATAATGACAGGGTATCCGGATAACACGTTCAGATACGACAAATACATCACCCGCGCTGAAGCATGCGCGGTGATACATAAATTAGTTACCCCCATTACCAGACGGGAACACCCAATCACATCTTTTACCCCCGTTCCCGTCTGTTATTCTTATATAAAGGACGATTTCACAAAAACAATTAATGAATATGAAGGCAACCATGGTTGTTTTGTTGCGGACGGAGATATTTTCAACGACTGTATTTCCCTTCAAACGAAGTTCAATCCTGCAATCAACCGGAATATAATTGATTCCATGAAATTACTTTATGACGGCATAGCTTTTCCTGAATTTAAATTTATTCCTCTTGCGCAAAACAATATGATTCGAATGGATGTTTTCACAAATAAGAAACTGAGCCACGATAACGCATATTCCATGTTTACTGTAAAAATTTATGATGCGCCAACAGGATATGTCGAAACAGACTGGGGTTACGACACGATGTTTATGAAAATTGAAATTAACCGGCTTAGTTCCGAAGGTTTGCTGAATAAAGAAACCAAACTGCCTGATATATATTATGAATATAAAATCAGGTCGTTGATGAGGCTCATTTTCGGTATCGGGGAGGGTGATGTATTTTCAAAACACATTTTAGATAAATATATTGAATATGCTGAATATAAGGCGGGAGAAATACCTCAGGCTGCCGAGATCCTAAGCCGCGGGAATACACAAATGGTGTTTTTCTGTGAGGGCAGCGACAGGCAGCTTTGTTTTACATTTTCTAGGAGGAAATAATGAAAAAAATTAAAGTTATTGCATTAGTTACGGCGGTTTGTCTATTGATGCCTTTGCTGGCTGTGGGCGTTGTACAAGGAGGAGGTATTAGCGGTGCGGAATTTTATGATTGGCTTGATAGTGCAGGTATTTCTGAATACAGTATCAGCGGTTCATATCGAGCAAACTACAGCACATATGTAAGATATAATTTAGTGGTTTACGGCAGCGCCGGTATGGTGCAGGGTAATGAAATCAGGCAAGGAGAATACAGGTATCTCGGATTTACATATAAAGAAGGGAAATACACGAATCTTGATTTTCCCAATGATGAAACAGGTAATCTTACTCCCGAACAGTGGAATTTTGTGACTGTTGCGGGAGCTATGGAAAGCTGGGATTCACTTGAGCAGACCGTTCAGCGTCCATATATGCTTCATACGCTCCTTAAAGGCCATGGAGCAAAAACTCTTACTGCGGCGGATATCGGGACTGATAAAGCCAAAGTGCAATCAGCCGCGTCCTGGAACACTTCAGGAAGCATATACACATATAAGTCAAATGGGTTTTACGCGTCGTTTACAGTACCTTCAATGGGCCCGGGAATTCTATCTGCTCATTTGACCCCGGATGACAGTGTGGTTTATGTAAATGCTGATGATAGTGGTTTTACAACCGGACTCACTCTTACAGCTTCTGTGAACAAACCAAAGGAAGAGATTGAATTTATAAAGGTAGTATTCAATTGTGGTGATTGGAGCAAAGTGAGGTGCTTCCATAAAACAAACAGTATAAATATTTTCCAGGGAGCGGATTTAGATATTCCTGATAATTTGCCGGGGAATGCAACAGTCAATGCACATCTCACCTCCGAGAGTATTTTCGGAGACAAACTTTCCATAAACTTAAGCTGTAATATAAGTGTACGCGAAGGGACAGGGAGCAGCACTCCTGGACCGTCGCCGTCTGCTACTCCGTGGCCGACGGCCAATCCGACACCAACACCTCATCCTCCGACTGCGCCGCCGACAGCAACCCCTTCACCCGGGGACGGCACGGAACCGGGTGATAATGGCGGAAGCGGAAATACGGAAGATGATGATCGGTTAAGGATAATTGATATAAATGTATCGGGTAGTTGGAATCATTGGGAGAGTGAACCCCATAGGTTTCTGGCACTGGAAAGAATAATGGTGGAAGCAAAGGTGAGCGGCAAAGCCAACTATGCCATTGTAAGGTTGTCGCCGCAACTTGAGGCCATGATATATACGAATTCCAGCGGTCAAACATATAATTATAAAGAAGATTTTTTTGGATACAATGTTAAATTTCCACAGGATTCAACAATTCAACCTGAATCCACAGACGGAGGCATAACCACATTTAAGTGGGAATATTCCATCCCATTATGTGATGAAACCGTAGGCTGGGACGATGTCAGAAAAGCAGAGGCATACAAAATAGGTTTCAGGGTATATGAAAATAGAAGAACCCATGAAACGATTATCATAGAGGATATTGAAATAACGGGGAATATATATGAGTTGCTATACCCGCAGCCAGCAGACTAGCCAGTCCGACCTATCATAATAAAGACCATCGGATGATGTAAATTAAATCCGGTGGTTTTAAATAAATAATGGTTAAAAGTTGGTGTTAAATGGATTTTCCGTTTCGTACATGAGATTTTTAGGATGGTTGAATGCGATATCCGATACACCAAGCATTTTCAATGCTTCAAATAAAATACGTCCTTTGTGTGCGAAGCCTATTCCGGCATGGTGCGGGAACCTTTTCTGTATCAGCACATGTCTGTAAAAACGCTCCATTTCGCTGATGCCGATGATGCCTATTCCGCCGAATGACCTCGGATCAACATCCAGCACTTCGCCTTCAGCCACATAGCTTCTGAGATTGCAGTCCGCTGTACCCTGAAGCCGGAACATGGTTATTGGATTTGGTGCGATACGGCCTTCAAGAGTACCCCTTGAGATATTAGGTTCTGAATCTGGTTCAAGCAGTCTGCGCATTATCAGCTGATATTTCATTTCTGGGTCTTTCATCAGGCAGGAGGGAGTATTTCCACAATGGAAACCCATGAATACATCGGTATTTGAATAATGATATTTGCTGTTAATATGTTCCTCGTACATGTCTTTTGGAACCGTGTTGTTTATATCGAGTAGCGTAGAAGGTTTAAGTGTAGCTAATGTCAGCATATATTCGCTGAGGGCGCCGTATATATCCGCTTCGCATGAAATGGGAATTCCTCTGGTGGAAAAACGCGAATTCACAAAGCATGGAACAAATCCGAATTGTGTCTGAAACGCCGGCCAGCACTTATTGGCGAACACCACATGCTCCGAAGCTCCAATATTATTGTCCATCCAGTCTTCAAGGGTTAGTTCGTATTGAGCAAGTTTCTTAAGGAAATCAGGATAGGTATTTCCCTTCCCCAGCTCATTTGCCATGTCAGCGGTAACATCCGCAATACGGGGGTCCCCGGCATGATCATTATATGATGCGTAAAGGTCAAGTTCGGAATTTTCCTGAATTTCAATGCCAAGGTCAAAAAGTGGTTTTATAGGTGCATTACATGCTAAAAAATCGTGGGGACGGGGTCCGAAAGATATTATCTTAAGCCCTTTTACACCTTTGATGACACGGGAGATTTCAATAAAGTCATATATCATATGAGCGACTTCAACAGCCGTTCCCACCGGAGATTCAGGTATGTATGGATTGAGATTGCGAAGACCGACGTTATAAGACGCATTAAGCATACCGCAATAAGCATCGCCACGTCCTCCTATAAGATCTTCTCCGGTTTCTTCTGCCGCTGCTGCGAACATAACCGGGCCTCCGAATTTTTGTGCAAGGAGTGTTTCGGGTCCTTCCGGACCAAAGTTTCCGAGAAATATGCAAAGGGTATTAGCTCCCGATGCTTCAATTTCACCAAGGGCAATAAGCACGTCATCTTCATTTTCAACTGTAGTTTCTATTTCAACCACAGACATTTTCATTTCTTCTGCAAATTTCATTACTGCCCGTCTTCTTTTTTGAGATAATTCAACGGGAAAACAGTCTCTGCTGACGGCGGTTAGAGCTACCTTTATTTCCGGTATATTATTCATTGTAAAACCTCCTGTGTTATTTTAAAATTATAGCACACATAAAAAATATAAGATGGATAATCAGCTCATCAAAGGCCGATAATATCTGAGGATGCTTTGATCAGCCTGTTCATAATTGCATCGCCCATGGAACCGTCCCCAAAATATTCAGAGTAAATGACATCTACATCAAGTTTGTCGAACATACGAAGGGAATCGAAAATGTTAGCAGCTATTTCTTCGGAATTTTTACGGCTGCCTATACAGATTTTATTTATACATTCATAATTATCAATGGTCTCAAGAGAACACAATACGCCGGACCTGCTGTTTTGCCTGGTTAGGCTGTTAATTTTTTTCATGGTTTCATTATCAGGACCATTAACAATGATTACCGAAGCTTCCGGAGAGTAGTGCCTGTATTTCATGCCCGGGGAACGGGGAGGTTGATCTTCTGATGTGGAATATTGTTTTTGCAGGTTGGGAATAATCATTTTAATTTTATCAAATGGAATCCCTCCGGGCCTGAGAACAGCCGGGGGCGACGAGACCATATCAACCACAGTAGATTCAAGACCCACCATGCATTTGCCAGCATCAATAATGGCATCCACTTTACCATAAAGATCTTCAATTACATGAGTTCCCTCGGTAGTGCTCGGTTTTCCGGACAGGTTGGCGCTTGGAGCGGCAATGGGAACTCCGCTGAGTGCAATCAGTTCCCGTGCGATATTGTTTGAAGGAATACGAAATGCGACGGTATCCAGACCTCCGGTTACAGTGTCAGGAACCTTTGTATTTCTTGGTAGAATCAATGAAATAGGGCCCGGCCAGAAAATTTTGGCCAGCAACTTAGCCGCATCGCTGAAACTTAGGGCATATTTTTCTACATCGTCTGTTTTTGCAATATGAAGAATCAGAGGATTATCCCCCGGACGGCCTTTGGCTTTGAATATTTTTTTTACAGCACTTACATCAAGGGCATTGGCGCCAAGCCCGTAGACGGTTTCTGTTGGAAAAGCTACTGTTCCGCTGCTGCGAATTATACCAGCGCACTTTTGCAGTGCTTCCATATCAATATTATCCTGACTCATTTTATAAATTTTTGTATCCATATTAACTATTAACCATTCGATTCGACTCGCTCACCCTGGGTCAAACAGCTGATTTTCGACTCGCTGATCCAGGGTCACTGAGCCGATATGCCAAAAATGACAAATTGGAATTTCAACAATTTTATTTTTCTGTATGGGACAGTCGCTTGCTTTGGTCGTCTGTAATGAGCGCATCTATTAACTCGTCTATCTCGCCGTCCATAATTGCGCTTATTTTATATAATGTCAGATTTATCCTATGGTCCGTAACCCGGCCCTGCGGAAAATTATATGTACGGATTCGCTCGCTTCTGTCACCGGTTCCCACCTGGCTCTTTCGGTCTTGGGCGATTTCTTTGTTTTGCTCAATCTGTGCCTGTTCATAAAGCTTTGCCCTTAGGAGTGTGAAAGCCTTGTCTTTGTTTTTATGCTGGCTTCTCTCATCCTGACATGTGATAACAATTCCCGTGGGTTTGTGGGTAAGCCTGATGGCGGAGTCGGTCTTATTAACATGCTGTCCGCCTGCACCCGATGATCTGTATGTGTCAATTTCCACATCACTTGGATTGATTTCCACGTCCACTTCATCAGCTTCTGGCAATACTGCCACCGTTACCGTTGATGTGTGTATCCGGCCGCTGGATTCCGTTTCAGGTACCCTTTGCACCCGGTGGACGCCGCTTTCGTATTTAAGCCTGCTGTATGCGCCGTCCGCGTTGATTGAAAAAACTATTTCTTTTATACCGCCTATACCGGTTACATTTGAATCAAGTATTTCGCTGGACCATCCCCTGATTTCTGCATACATTGTATACATTCTGAAAAGATTGGCTGCAAAAAGCGCAGCTTCATCGCCTCCAGCGCCACCTCTGATTTCTATAAGGACACTTTTATTGTCATTGGGATCCGTTGGGAGAAGCAGGACCTTTAGCTCCTCTTCGATTTTAGGCATCATATCACGGTATTCTTTAAATTCTTCGTCATACATATCACGAAAATCCGCATCCAGGTCGCCGGAAAGCATTTCCAAGGCTTCGGCCATTTTGTTTTTTGCTTCAACATATTCTCTGTATTTTGTAACGATGGGTTCGAGATCGTTTATTTCTTTCATCAGTTCCCGGTACAGCTCCTGATTTGAAATCACCGCCGGGTCCGACAGCTGTTTGCTGATTGCTTCATAACGTTTTTCTATTGATTCAAGTTTATCGAACATAATGCCTCTACTTTTGTGATTTCATTGGTAGAATCAGACCACACGATTTACCGGCCGTGCAACCATACAATATTATGTCATATCTGAAAAGCATGTGCAACAATGCAGAGCCTTTGTCATACCGTCTTTTGCCTCTTTTGCATATGCAAATCCAGTCTGTATTTCTAGATGCGCATACATATACTTGCTCAAAATACTCAAAATGTGTGCTGGTCAGATATTTGTCTGCTATTCAAAGGAATAATGCAATATAAATTTTATATAACGTAGATTTATCTGCCAATACTATTACCTAAACACAACGGGTAGTATTAATTTTTGAAAAAAATGCAAAAACACACAATATGTTGTTGCTTTTTGCATTTATAAGTGGTTATAATAAATATAGCTATTTAACATTGACACCAAAATATATACGAGAGGATAAATTCATATTATCATGAAAAAAATACAAAAGAGAGATGGGAGAATCGAACGGTTTTACAAAGAAAAAATAACATGGGCCATTTTCAAAGCTGCACAGGCTTGCGGTGGTGATGATTTCAAAAAGTCCGAGGATCTGGCGCTTCAGGTGGTGGAAATAGCCACATTCAAATACAAAGACCAGATTCCAAGCGTTGAACAAATTCAAGATATAGTAGAAAAAGTTTTAATTGAAAAAGGTCATGCTAAAACAGCGAAGGCCTATATTCTGTACCGCGAAAAAAGAAGCGGTGCAAGACAAATGAATGCTCTTATAGGGGCTACAATTGACATGTTCGGTGATTATCTTGGGGAAAAAGACTGGCACGTTAAGGAGAATGCAAACACCCAAAAGAGTGTTAACGGCCTTAATAATTATGTTCGCGAGGTTTTCACAAAAAGTT
>JAUVJE010000232.1 GCA_030592355.1 Clostridia bacterium | reverse complement strand
CGGGGTTATAACCGACAGAGTCAGGAAAAAGCTGGTCAATCTTGGAAACAGATACACGGATAAAATTATTTATGCTGATTCCAGGTCGAAAATCCAGATGTTTAAAAATATGTCAATCAAGTGCAATAATTACGAGGCTTGCAGAGCTTTTTATCCAAAGCTTATGGGAGAACCGGAAGAATCATTAGTGCTTGAGTGCGGTCATAGGCTTTTTAAGCAAAACGGCTGCCCGGCATTTATTACCATGGGTAAAAACGGAATCATGACATTCGGCGAAAAGGGTGCGGTTATAGTGCCTACGGAAGATGTTCCCCGTCCCTACGATATCTGCGGGGCAGGGGACTCGGTAAGCGCATCCATAGTCAGTTCGCTGGCTGCGGGGGCAGATGAAGTAGAAGCGGCTTTTATAGGCAATATGGTTGCAGCCGTTACAATTAGAAAAATCGGCATTACAGGAACCGCTGCGCTTGAAGAAGTACTTGAGACTTTTGACGGTTGGTTTAAGGAGACGACGCCATGGCGAAAATAGCACTTGCCCAGTTTGATAGTAAAATTAATGATGTGGGTGCAAATGACATAAAAATGGCCCGGATGATAGCGGATGCTGCAAAAAATGAAGCAGAGATAATCGTTTTCCCCGAACTCTTTTCCATGGGATACAACCTTGACTTAATTGGTGAAGAGTTATTTAACTTAACTGAAGGCGCTGACGGCACTACAATATCCATTGCGTGCAACGAGGCAAAAAAGAACGGTATCTATGTAATAATTCCCATAGCATATAAAGAGGAAGAGAAAATATACAACTCGGCTGTCATTATTGACAATGATGGGAAAGTTCTGAATATCTACTATAAAAATAACTTATGGGACATAGAGCAGAAATATTTTGAATACGGAGGCCATGACTATAGGGTATATGATGCGCCTTTCGGTAAATTCGGAGTTATCATTTGTTATGATGTAGATTTTCCCGAGACTTGCAGAACTTTGGCGATGAAGGGTGCGGAAATCATTTTTATTGCTGCTGCGTGGGCTACAACTCACAGAAATCTTTGGGATGTCTTCCTGCCGGCCAGAGCTCTTGAAAATACGGTTTTTATTGCCGGGGTAAACAGAACTGGAATTGAAGGCGATTTAGTATATTTCGGTGATTCAAAGGTTTTTGACCCTACGGGGGAACTTGTGGCCCGGGCCGGGGAGAATACGGAAGAAACACTTTTTTGCGAAGTCGATTTATCATCAATCCAGGAAATCCGCAAAGATTTTCCATACTTAAGGGATATGAGATTTGATTTTCCGCGGACAACAAAGAATAAAAAGGATATTTAGCGATAATTTTCCCGCTGAGTATTTTACAGACAACCAGCACATGAAAAGCACCATATCATAATTGTTCAGGTATGAGGGACGGGGGATTTATACTTTTATAATCATTAACGATAACCCGGATTTAGTGTTGAGACGGTCAATCATTGATATATTGCAATATTTAGATGTTTAGTTGTAATCAAATTGTAGCTTATAAAAGTTTTTCATTATAACTCAAATCACTAAAGGATAAAAAACTTGTATTTTGCACATGCAATGTATATAATTATTCTAACGTGGGTATGCTATGCCCGAACAATAAGAAAGAAGAGAGCTAAATGCTTTCGAAAAATTTTACAAGGGGGAATACTAAAATGAAAAAAAAGCTATTTATTGTAATTAGCTTAGTTTTGGTCTTTTCGTTGATTTTGGTGTCTTGTGGTAAAAAAGAAGAAGAATTTACCCCCGGATCAACAACAGATCGAAGAGGTGGCTGGCTAGACCAGATAACAATGACGGCGGTTGACTCTGCCTCTGCAGTAACGCAGATTCAGGCAGGAAGCCTTGACATTTATGCTGATAGTCTATCCAGTAAAGAGGACTTGCTGGCAATCAACGCAGCCGGATTAGACAAGTCCAATCAGTTTGGTCTTTATTATGAATTGACATTCAATCCCGTCGGACCTATATTTGACGGCACGGGAAAATTGAATCCATTCTCAAGCATGAAGATCAGAGAAGCCATGAACTGGCTGGTTGACAGAGATTATATTAACCAAGAAGTTTACGGCGGTGGATCATTTGCAAAATATATGTGTATTACAGTAGGACTGCCCGACTATGCGAAATATATCGACATAGCAAGGGAAATTGAATCCAAATATGCATATGACAAAGCAAAAGCCGAAGAAGTTATAGCTGCTGAAATGACAGCGATGGGCGCTGAAAAAGTTGATGGAAAATGGACTCATGGCGGCGAAATTATTGAACTTGTCTTCCTTATCAGGAATGACTCTGACAAAACCCGTCTTCCCATAGGCGACTATGTTGCCGATCAGCTCGAATCCATTGGGTTCGACGTAGACCGCCAGTATAAAACATCAGGCGAATGTTCGCCTTTCTGGATTTCAGGCGATCCTCAGGATGGATTATGGCATATTTATACCGGAGCATGGAGCACAACGGGAATCGATAGAGATGTAGGGGACAACTTCCAGTTCTTCTATTCATCCGCATCAGGTATGGCCTTTACTCCTTTATGGCAGGCATATGACTTGGATGATGAAACAGAAGCAGTATGCGAAGCGTTGGCGAACAATACATTTACAACACTTGAAGAGCGTGCTGATTTATTCAAAGAAGCAATGATGGCAACAGCTGAATACGCCTACAGGGTATTCCTTATAGATGGTTCCAGCTATAGTTTCTGGGATAGTGATGTAATCACATCTTACGATTTATCCGCAGGTGTTGACGTTAGT
>JAUVJE010000100.1 GCA_030592355.1 Clostridia bacterium | reverse complement strand
CCGCCAGCAGATAAAAATTCCTTATTCCGATATGCGATACCGCATATTTTATACCGCTTTTAAAATCATCCCAGTAGTTATAATCCTTATCCTCTTCAGGTTGCTTCTTTTTTGAACTCTTTATGAACATCTCTGAAATGGCAGACAGTATATAGGATATCCCATTGATAAGAAATAAAATTGGAGCACCTAACAGGGCATACATAAATCCTCCGGTAGGAGTCGCTAATATCTCTGTAGCGGAATTAATCATACTGTCTACAGAAACTGCGTTTGTCATTTTTTCTTCTGGAATAAGTTCGGGAATTATAGACCTGGATGCCGGTGAGAAAAATGCTGAGGCTATTCCGGATATGATAGCAATAATGAAAACCATCCAGACCTCAAGAAGATTCATATATATAATTGCCGTGGCTGCCAAAACCACTATACCGTTAACCAAGTCAGCGGCGACCAGGATCCTGCTTTTTCTCCACTTGTCAATGAAAGGTCCGGCAAAAGGTGCTATGAGGACCCTTGGTAGTGCGGATGCCGCCATTATTGTTCCCATAAGTGTGCCAGAACCTGTTCTGTCCAGTACCCAGAAACCAAGAGCTATACTAAAAAGAACACTGCCGAAAAGGGAAACAAACCGCCCCTGTGCAAGTAAAATAAAATTTTTATTCCATAGTTTAACAGGTTTTTCAGACATCAATCCACCCGCCTTCCTTAATAGAGTTATCGACTGCATCCAATATCTTGCAGCATATATATCCATCTTCAAAATCAGGGTTAGCCTTCAAACCGGAGCAAATCGCCTGAACAAAGCTGTACATCTCATGTACAAAAGTATGTTCATAACCAATTATATGTCCCGGAGGCCACCAGGCACCGGCGAACTCATGCTCGGATTCGGTGGCTGAAATAAGCTTGAATCCCTGTTGGTATGAAGGATCGCTGGCATTGTAATACTGTAGTTCATTCATGCGTTCGAATTCAAATTTGACGCTGCCTTTGCTTCCGTTTATCTCAAAAGACATACCGTTTCGGCGACCCGTTGCGAATCTGGTAGCTTCGAATGTACCAACTGCGCCACTTTTAAATTCCGCCATAAAAATTGATGCGTCGTCTACTGTTACATCACCCATATTACCGGAGCTGATACCCGATGCTGATAATCCGTCCATGGATTCAACAATAGGACGCCTTTTAATGAATGTCTTTTTCATTCCCATGACTTTCTTGAAGTCGCCGATAAGAAATCTTGCTAAATCAATTATGTGTGCATTAATATCTCCGTGGGCTCCCGAACCTGCAACATTTTTATCAAGTCTCCAAACAAGCGGGAAATTAGGATCAACAATCCAATCCTGCAGATACAATCCGCGAAAATGATATATGGAGCCTAGCTTACCCTCGTCAATCAAGCGTTTGGCAAGCCTGATTGCAGGCACAAAACGGTAATTAAATCCAACCTGATGTACAATCCCTGCAGATTTTGCTGACTTCCACATCGTTTTTGCATCTTTTGCAGTCATGGCAAGAGGTTTTTCGCAGAAAATGTGTTTCTTTTCATCGGCTGCCATAAGTGCCATTTCCATATGCATATTGCTTGGTGAGGTTATATCAACGAAATCAATGTCGTCTCGTTTTATAAAAGATTTCCAGTCGGTGTCGTATGTTTCAAATCCAAATTTTTCAGCGGCGGCTCTGACAGCGGTCTGATTTCTGCCGCATAAAGCCCGGGGAACGATATACGCATCCGCATTAAAAAAGTGATTTACCTGCCGGTATGCATTGGAGTGAGCTCTGCCCATGAATTTATAGCCTATCAGGCCGGCATTAAGTTTTTTCATTATGTTTCTCCTATGCCCAGAATATTTCAGCTGTTTCCTCAAATATCATGGTTTCTTTAAGGAAAGCAACTGCTTTTGCAAGCCCTTCTCCGGAACTCATGAGAGAATCTTCGTGTTCGATTGAAATTGCCCCGTCATAACCTGAAGTTCGAAGAGCCGAAAACATATCTTTCCAAACTTTATAATCATTGCCATATCCAACCGTCCTGAACAACCACGACCGGTTGTATTCATCCCCATAATGCTTTGTGTCAAGCACGCCGTTGATTTTTGAATTATATTCCTGAACAATACTATCCTTTGCATGAAAATGGAAAATACAGTCTTTTAATGCCCTGATTGCCAGAACAGGATCTATTCCCTGCCAAAATAAGTGGCTTGGGTCAAAGTTAGCCCCTATGGAATCTCCTGCAGCTGCTCTTAGTCTGAGTAAAGATTCGGGATTATAAACACAGAAACCCGGATGCATTTCCAGAGCAATTTTTGTAATACCATGCTCTTTGGCAAATGAAGCCGCCTCTTTCCAATAGGGGATTAAAATCTCATTCCACTGATATTCCAGAATTTTTCCGAAGTCGTCGGGCCATGGACATGTTACCCAGTTTGGATATTTATCAGAGGGCGAACCACCGGGGCAGCCTGAAAATGTAATTACAGTGTCGATGCCGGCTTTTTCTGCTAAGAGAACTGTATCGCGAAAGTCTCTGTCAAATGCTTCTGCAACTTTTTTTTGTGGATGAACAGGATTGCCATGACAGCTGAATGCGCTTATTTCCATGCCGTATTTTTTTACAAGAGCCAGCAGGTTCTCTAGTTTTTCGGGATGCTTTAAGAAATCATTTGCATCCGCATGGGCTTTCCCAGGATATCCGCCTGTTCCTAATTCTACTGTCTGAACACCTAGTTTGCTAAGTTTTTTCAAAACTGCTTCAAGAGGCATATCAGACATCATTACAGTTAAAACTCCCAATTTCATACTCATTCCTCCAATATATTTTTTATTTGTATTTCGCGGTTTTTGGCAGAGCTTTTTATTGCAGCAAAAACCATAGCCATGCTGATTATATTATCGCGGCAATCGGTTTGAGCGCGACTGCCGGCCTTTATACTCTCAATCATTTCATTAATGCAGCCTGCATGCCCGCCGATGTCACAGTTTATACGATCGATTATAATAGATTCGGCATCAGGATGGCAGCTCTTTACGTCATTTAAAATACTCAACCCGGCAGTTGGAAAGTCATTCCCGTTCCAAAGACAGGAGCCCTTGCTTCCGATGGTCCTCCAACCGGAATCCCATGATGTGTTCATCCCCGGGGCGCACCAAGAACCTGTGTAATTAAAAATAGTACCATCTTCAAATGTAAATATACAAATAGCAGACGAATTGCCTTTATACCATGACCATCCCGGATTATATTCTTTACATATGACTGATACCGGATTTTTCCCCAGTAGAAAACGTGCCTGGTCAAATGTGTGAATGGCCATGTCAATGAGCAGGGGAGAATCCATGATGTCCCTGAATCCTCCGAAATGAGGATCTCTGAAAAATTCAACTCCAAGATAACCGATTTCGCCAATCCGTCCGGATTGAATAGCGTTTCGATAAGAGAACATATTGGTATTGTACCGCCTGTTTTGCATAACGAAAAAATC
Source organism: Clostridia bacterium (assembly GCA_030592355.1). GTDB lineage: Bacteria > Bacillota > Clostridia > DUPQ01 > DUPQ01 > JAFGQE01. The sequence continues at coordinate 5,388 of JAUVJE010000100.1, read as the reverse complement.
CCTGTTATATTTGTCAGACAGTTTGATAATTTTCTTTGCATTATCAATATTGTCCGCCAGTGGTTTTTCAGACAAAACATGCAAACCGTTTGACATGCATATTTCAGCAAGAGCAAGGCGTTCTGATGGAATTATATTATCTATGGCAATATGGGGGCTTGTTGCTTTGATGGCTTTTGCCGCATCCGTAAATATAGGACATTGCAATCCATGGGCAGATACTTTTTCCCGAGCAGCGTCTCTATCGATGTCCACCAAACCGCAAAATTCGATGTCATTCCTTTTCGCTAAACTTGACAGCCATGTATTACTGATGTTTCCGCAGCCGATTTGGAGTAATTTAAGCATAATAATTTCCCCGCAAACAGTAGCACAATTATATCATATTAATAGAACAATCATCAGTTAAATCAATGCCGGAATAGTGTATAATCAATATATGAAAATCATTGTAGATGCAGATGCCTGCCCAGTAAAAAGTGAAATTGAAAAAGTAGCGGAAGAATACCAACTTGATGTTGTTATGGTGTGTGATACAGCACATATAATCAAAAGCGATTATGCAAAAGTCGTGACTGTCGACAAGGGTGCTGATTCCGTGGATTTTGCCCTGATCAATATGGTCAGGGCAGGGGATATCGTTGTAAGCCAGGACTATGGAGTGGCTGCAATGGCACTTGCGAAAAGGGCTTCTGCTATTGGAAATACAGGAAAAGAGTACACTCAATTTAATATTGATTCAATGTTGAATCAAAGATATCTTGCAAAAGAAAACCGCCGCAAGGGCGGAAAATTCACCCGGGGTCCGAAGAACCCCGGGGTTAATAAAATCAAGTTTATAGAATTACTGACAGAGTTAATCATCAGAGTAATTTGAATCCGGCCAATTAATCTTTATCCGGTCTTTTTCCCTTTTTCTTAATAGATTTTCTTATCATGGCAACTCCGACATAACCTAATGCGCCTCCTCCTATTCCCAGAGCCAGAATTATCAGAATATTTCTCCAGTCCCTGTATTTAACCAGCCCGGCATCAATTGGAGTGGGTGAAGGCTGCAGGGTGGATGGTTGCAGGGACGGGTTGACAGGGGGAGGTGTTGGACTTATGGAAGCAGATGCGGTTGGGTCGGGCGTTTTTGTAGACTCAGGCGTTGCCGATGGTTCAGGAGTCGGGCTTGGTTCAACGCTTCCGGTTGGAGAGGGTGATGGTGAAACTGAAGGCGAAGGACTTGGTGTCAAACTTGGCGATGGACTAGGCGTAGGCGTCGGTGTCGGTGTCGGTGTCGGCGTCGGTGTAGGTGTAGGACTTGGACTTGGTGTTGGGCTTGAAGAGGGCTCTTCCGCTTCTCCTGTTATGTTCAATACGTATGGTTGTATATTGATGGTGTTTTGAGCTATAACCGTAATAATTACTATATTTTCACCAACGTTCAATTCAATTGTTCCGGTGCCAAGGACAGTTGCATTTTCGTCCTGGGCAACCGCAGTGAGGATTCTTGACAGATGGTCATATGAATAGGAAATATCTGTATAGGTGAAAATATCGGGTGAAAAACCATCAATGGTAACCGAGTTTATAGAGATATCTGATAAAAGGGCATTGTCCGATAATTCTCTTGTAACATGAACCGTATACTCTCTTGGCAAACCTGTTTCGGCTGTGCAGGTTACGGGAAACAGATTTTCACCGAAATCAAGGGGGAAAACCCCATCTCCGCCAATACTGCTGAAAGGACAGGATTTATAAGCGATTATGTTAATTATATCGATATCGGAGCCGACGTTTAAAAACACATCTGTCTGAGCAGGCAACAGAGGAAACATAGTGCCGTTTAGGTTAAAAGCCGGGATTTTATTAATATCACATAACTCTTTGTAGATTATACCCGTCATAGGGTCGCGGTAAAAAAGCCTGTCATGGTCGTTTATACCGATTTCTTCCGAAGAGGCATTATTCCCAATATACGCCGGTCCGCTTCCTGTAGTTACATATGAAGAAAATATACCTCCGGAATATTTTACGATATTTTTCATGAAACCATCCGTGCTGTGAACCCGGGATAAGACAAATATCTCTCCCTGGTTGTTGATATCCAGATAAGATGGAGACCAAAGATAAGTGATGTCAGCCAGCCTTAACCATGTGATATCGGCGAGTCCCCTGTACCAAATACAATTTCCAATATAGTCGGTTATGTAAATAACATCGTTATGTATGCATATATCCACCATATATATAGCATCTTGTGGAGTGGCAAGAATATTCCATGTCATTCCATCAAAATACTGTACGCGGTTATTACCGGTATCTACAACATAAAAATCTCCGGATTGATGTGAAAAAATACCGTTGGGATTGATAAATTCCCCTAGGCCGGAGCCGGGATGGCCTATTGGAAGCCATGCTCCTATATTCAATCCGGGATCAGGTGTAAAGAGAACCATATTGTTAATATTATCGGAAGCATACAATACATGTTCTTCTACATTAGACCATTCAAGGGCAGTAGGTTGGAAATACACCGGATGTTCTACCCAGCCCTCGCCATTATATATACGCACTGAAGGGTCTTGGTCGTCATTTCCGGCAGCCGTGCGGCCATTATGGGAATCAAGACCTCCTGAAGAAGTGAAAGTGCCTGATGTTCCACCCGCTCCGGTGTCCTTCCAATTGCTTGGGATTGGCCCGGGAGTCGGAGTTTTAAGAGGTGAACAGGTGGGTGAGGGTGGGTATGGAACGGGATGGGCGTAGACTGATACCAATATGACTGCTGTAAACACCATGACAATTAGTATCGTTAATATTATGCGACTATTATTTTTTTTCATAAAGAAAACCTCCTCTTCGGACTTTTGCTGATGAAAAGCAAAGATGGGAAGCTACTGCAAAACCCGATGCAATTTAAAACTGATACATTTATTATACTCGTGATTTTTTTTAAAACAAGAAAAAGACTGACGGATTTGATGATAAAAGAGCATTAGGAGCTTTAATATTAAATTTTTATTGCTTAACCGGGCGATTTCTATTAATTGCTTAATACAAATTCTACATTTGGAAGATAGTAAATAAAAGGAATACGTAGTTGCATTTGTCCTGCGACATGCTATAATACATGTAAATTAATAGTTCTTCAGGGCAGGGTGAAATTCCCGACCGGCGGTAAAGTCCGCGAGCGAAAGCAGAACCGGTTAGATTCCGGTACCGACAGTAAAGTCTGGATGAAAGAAGCGATTTTTTTATGCCCCTGAGGAGGGGTTTTTCTATTCCCCGGAAAGGCAAGCCATATGGATAACAGAAGAAAAGCGACTATGTGGATAGTAAAAGTAGCCATGTTGTCTGCAGTTGCAGCAATACTGATGTTTTTGGAAATACCGGTTCCATTGGTGCCTCCGTTTTTAAAATTCGATTTTAGTGATATACCGGCGCTGCTGGCCGGATTTTCATTGGGTCCGTTGGCAGGAGTCGCCGTGATGTTTGTTAAAAATATAATTCATGCACTCACATCCTGGTCGTTCTTTGTCGGCGAATTGGCGAATTTCCTGATTGGCGTAAGCTTTGTCCTTCCTGCGGCCATCATTTATAAGAGAAACAAAAACAAGAAAAGCGCAGTACTCGGAATGATTGCCGGCGGGATTATAATGACTATATTTGCAGGGTTTTTGAATTATTTCCTACTGATACCTTTGTATACAAAAGTACTTGGCTATACAATAGAGGAAATAATTGCCTGGAGCAGCTCGGCGAACAAAGGCATCATTGACCTGAAATCTCTTATAATTATTGGGATAACCCCATTCAACGTTTTCAAAGCATTCATAAACATATTAGTAACTACTTTGATATATAAGAAGCTGTCTCCATTACTGCACGAGAAAAAAAGCAGAAACACTGCAGGGGCTGATGTTTCCAATGATAGCCCGGACAATACCGGAATACAAAAATGACAATATGATATAATTCATAAAGAGGTAAACAGATGAATATTGATTGCATTGCAGTAGCAGGACTTGGACTTATCGGCGGTTCATTGGCCAAGGCTCTGAAACTTAAAACAGGAGTAACAAAGATAATCGGAATCGACCCGGATGAATCGCAGCTTATGGCAGCGCTTGGGTCCGGTGTGATAGATTCCGGACACACAGAACCCGGTGAATATTTAGAAGAATGCAGTTTGGTTTTTTTATGTGCGCCTGTTCCGATATGTGCGGATCTTGCAATCGAAATATCTGCGTTTACTAAAACCGGATGCATCATTAGCGACACAGCCAGTACAAAAGCTGAAATAATGAAAAAAATATCTGGGGAAAGCAAAAACATACGTTTTATAGGCGGGCATCCTATGGCCGGTTCAGAGCGAAGCGGTTTTGCATATTCAAGAGAAGATATGTTCGAAAATGCTTATTACATCATACTTGACGACGGCTGTGACTTAAAGGCTGTGGAGAAAATTAAAGAAATTGCACTTTCAATAGGCGCCATACCGATTATCACTGACTCTGATTCACATGACAGAGCGGTTGCAGTGGTGAGTCATGTGCCTCATATCACGGCTGCGGCGCTGGTAAATCTACTTGATTCTGAAACAGACGGCAGTCTTGGTAAAAAAATTGCAGCAGGAGGCTTTAGGGATATTACAAGAATAGCTTCCTCACAGCCCGCGCTCTGGAGAGATATTACGATTAGCAATAGAGAAGAGGTAACGGATGGCATTAACCGGCTGGTTGAAATACTTCAAAAAGCAAAAACTGCCATAAGCAATCTGAACGAGGCTGAAATCGAAAGCTATTTTACAGCGGCTAAAAAGGCAAGGGATATTATATCAGGGGAAAGGGAGGGATTGCTTCCCAGGAAATTCCAAATTGTAATTCAAGTCAGCGACAAGCCCGGGGTTATCGCACATATTGCAAATGTGCTTGGCGACGGCAGCATCAATATTAAAAATATTAATGTTACCCATAGCCGCGAGGATGTGGGCGGCGTACTCGTAGTTGAATTATATAGTATTGAAGACCGTGATTCAGCACTGAAAATCCTTTGTAGCGAGGGTTATTCGGCATCGTCAATAAACTAAAAACTGCATAATAAGAACTATTGTATTTTCGGAACAAATAAGACGATTTTCACGTATAATATATAGACGGGAATTTTCCCGGACTTCAATTTCAAAAGGAGTGATTGCAATGTATAAAAGACTTATAACTATAGTACTGATTTTAGCGATATTGACAACCGCTATGACAGGATGTTCCGGTGGGAAGGAAATCAGCATTATAAAAAAACCTACGGTTAAAGCTGACACAATAGGCGATGAAGTGGTGGATGCGAATTCACAATTTGCATTTGATATTTTTAAAGCGGTATATAACTCTGACAAGAAAGGGAATG
>JAUVJE010000209.1 GCA_030592355.1 Clostridia bacterium | reverse complement strand
GGCACTGCTGATGCTGTTGGTTCATCAGTTGCTTCTGTTTTGTCTTTTTTACATGCTGAAAAGCTTATTATAAGCAACAATGCTATTGTCAGAACAAATATTTTTTTCAATTGCGCCTCCTAGTTTACATGTCCGGAACCGGATATTTTCTTGTCAAATATATTAAAAACATCCGCCAGTTCTTCTTTATCGATTATGGTTTCCAGTCTGTCGAAATCATTGTCTTCCGTAAACCGGAAAATATATGAATCTTCATCTTTTTCGTTAGTATTCTGTAAAAGAACATATTTGCTTCCGCGGAATTCCACCATTTCCACCACTTGCATATCTATCAGTTCACCGTCTTCCCCTTCAAGGGTAATAATTCCTTCATGATTTTCCATTGATAACCTCCGTTTATAAACTGTCCAAATAGGACTGTAGTATATGACAGGCTGCGGCTCTGTCTACCGCGCCTTTATCTTTCCCCGTTTTCCTGCCCTGTTCCCTCAGGGTGCGTTTTGCCGACACTGATGTCAGTCTTTCATCCCAAAATACAATTTCTATATCAACAACCTGTTTTAAAGCATCTGCAAATTTCATTGTTACTTCGGCTCTATGACCGCGGCTGCCGTCCATATTAAGGGGCATGCCAATGACTATTCTTTCAATTTTATACTGTTTTGTCAAATCGGCTATATGGTAAACAGGAATTTGCATATCGTTCTTCCATACAAAAGTATTCAACCCCGATGCAAGCATCCCCATGAGGTCGCTCTTCGCGAGTCCGACTCTTCTGTCCCCGTAATCAATTCCTAGTATTACCATTTTTACCTCAATATATCTTAATTGCGAAAGCCGGGCATTCCGCACAACAATATCCGCACATCACGCATTTGGCACCGTCGACCTTCACTTTGCCATTTTCCATTGAAAGAGCGTTTTGTTTACATCTTTTAATGCATTTCCCGCATTTTTCACACCAAAATTCTATATGCAGGCTCCTGTTTTGTAAAGCAGCTTTTTCAATGACTTCGGGTGCCGGTTCTTTTCCATTGAATACTGCCAGATTCATCTCTATCTCCGCGCGGCTTTTCATTCCCACTGCAACTGAATGTATATTGCTATTACCCAGCACGTAGCGGATCGAATCATCATAATTACTTATAAGACTTCCTCCGCCAAGAGGTTTCATTGAAAATATCCCCTTGCCGGCCTTTCCGGCTTTTTCAATTGCCGCAGCCATCTCTTTTGGGCCGCCGTCGTTAATACCTATTCCGGAAATATTAAAAATCGGATGTATTATATCCACTTCGTCCATTTCGGCCGCTGCCTCAACAACCTCAACATTGTGAGTGGACACTCCGACGGCACGAATTTTACCAAGTTGCTTCTGTTTAATATAGTACAAAAGCGCTTCTCTATGCCCTTCCAGTGTCAGTCTGCTCTCTTGCTCATGCAGCATGAAAATATCTATGACATCCCTATCAAGTGTTTTTCTTGCTTCTTCAAGCGCTGCTTTTGCCCCTGCTGTATCATAAGCATAGGACTTTGTCGAAACAACAGGAACAATACCTGTTTTTTCAGAAGCAGCTCTGATGTACTCGTAAGTTTTATATAATTGGGCCGTATCAAAAAAGACAACGCCCCTTTCCATGGCATAGGCCATGATATCGCTGCCTTCCTCAATACTGTAATTCCCCTGAAGGGGACCTAATGTAAGAGATCCAAAACAAAGACGCGAGACTTCAATCCCCGTCCTGCCGAGAACGACTTTATTATTTACATTGGAGATAATACTTTACCAATTCCTCGATTATTTCATCACGCTCAAGTTTCCTAATCGCATTCCTCGCCCCATTATGGCTGGTAATGTAAGTAGGATCACCGGATAAAAGATATCCTGCAAGCTGGTTCATTGGATTATACCCTTTTACCTCCAGAGCACCGCATACCAGCATTATAATATCCCTGGCCTTACTGGGATTTTCGAGGTTCATATCAAATTTTTGTGTTTCACCGGACATATGCTTACTCCAATCATAACGGGTTACATTGATTTTATTATACTTAGGTATAAATTTTCAAGTGTCCTAGCGCAAATTTTCCATTTATTTCAGTAATTTCAACCTCCAGCACATCATTTGGCCGGCATTTACCGCATTTAAAAACAACTTTCATGTACTCCCGGGTATGTCCCTCCCAACAACCTGCTGTTTTGGAACTTTTCTGCTCGACAAGAACCTCCTGAATACTCCCTATGGTTTTATTCAACCAAATCCGTTGTGATTCTTCAGCTGCGGCAATCATTCTTTCACTTCTGGCTTTCTTAATATCACCGGGAATTCTACCCTTCATTCCATAAGCCAGAGTGCCTTTTCTTGGGGAAAATTTGAATACATGCACCTTCATAAAACCTATGCCGGACATAAATTCAAGGCTGTCTTCAAATTCAACTTCGGTTTCGCCGGGGAAACCGACAATCACATCAGTAGTAAGGGAAACATTCCCAAAATGCGTCCTGAGTCTATCGACGGCTGCAGAAAAATCCGCTGCTGCATACCTGCGTTTCATTCTTTCCAGCACAGTATTGCTTCCGCTTTGCAGCGAAAGGTGGAAATGAGGGCATAGTTTTTTAAGACGGGAAGCTCTTTTCGCAAATTCCTCTGTAATGGATGCCGGTTCTAAAGATCCAAGCCTGACTCTTTGGATTCCATCGACATCATCTATTTCTTCCAACAGACCAATAAGCGAAATGTTCTCGATATCACTTCCGTAGGAATCCAAATGTATTCCGACCAGCACTATCTCAATAGCCCCGGCTTTGGCATATGCCTTAATTTCGGATAATACTTCGCCCGGTTTCCTGCTACGCGACTTTCCCCTTGCGAATGGTATGGTGCAGTATGAACAAAAATTATTGCATCCGTCTTGAATTTTTATAAATATCCGGGTTCTGGAATCCTGCATTGAATCGCCGGGCTGTGTATACATCAGTTCATTAAAAATATTTTCGGATTGAATATATGATTCATTTTTATGATTCTCAATAATATCCAGTATTTCGCTTTTTTCTGCATTTCCTGTAACTATGTCCGCCCCGGTCGCTTCCATGACCTTTTCGCTTTCCAGCTGCCCGAGGCATCCTGTTACAACCACTATTGCACGTGGGTTCATTTTTCTCGCCCGCATGGCCATCTGTCTGGATTTTCTCGCAGCGACAGCTGTCACCGTACATGTGTTAACCACATAGATATCCGCTTCATTGGAAAATTCCACACAGGAATAGCCCCTTTCAATGAAGGAGGCTTTCATGACATCCGTATCATATTGGTTTACTTTACATCCAAGTGTTGAAAAAGCTACCCGCTTCATTTTTCAGCTGCCGTCAGCGTATTCATCAAAAGCATGGCGCGGGTCATGGGACCGACTCCCCGCGGAACCGGAGTTATATAGCCTGCAATCTCTGAAACACCCTCAAAATCAACATCACCTACAACTTTTTTACCCTCAAGACGATTCATTCCTACATCAATTACAACTGCTCCCGGTTTAACCATATCCGCTGTTATAAGATTGACTTTTCCGACAGCCGCCACCAATATATCAGCTTCTCTGGTTACTGCGCCTAAATCTCTTGTGCGTGAATGGCAGATAGTCACTGTCCCATG
>JAUVJE010000136.1 GCA_030592355.1 Clostridia bacterium | reverse complement strand
TCCTCATACACTAAACCTAAAATTGTACTCCGGTACACCACTGACGTTCGGTCGCACCGGTGACGCTCCTCGGCCTTCGGCCTGCCATCTTAAAATTGGTTTGTGCGAAAACGTTTGTGGCGTTCCTCATACACTAAACCTAAAATTGTACTCCGGTACACCACTGACGTTCGGTCGCACCGGTGACGCTCCTCGGCCTTCGGCCTGCCATCTTAAAATTGGTTTGTGCGAAAACGTTTGTGGTGTTCCTCATACACTAAACCTAAAATTGTACTCCGGTACACCACTGACGTTCGGTCGCACCGGTGACGCTCCTTGGCCTTTGGCCTGCGGAGCGTCACTAGCTTGACAAGTATGTTATTTTAGAGTAGTTTAGTTCTAACATAGCGGAAAATATTAAGGCAGAGTAGGTTTGTGTGCGTAAAGTATCCGGAGAACGGGAAGTTGTCTCCGGAACGAAGGATTTTAAATGTAATCCGCGGTGCATGGGTCGCATTCCGCTGCCACATAGAGATTTGCTTCTTTACGTGGTTTGACATAAAAAGGAGCTTTTTTTATGACAAACACAAGAAAACTGGTTATGCTGTCTTTTCTGACAGCATTAACCATTATACTGGCACGATTTGTGTCTATCCAGACGACCATTCTCAGAATTAGTTTTGAATTTTTTCCAATTGTTGTTGCGGCAATACTATTCGGACCAATAGGCGCCGGTGTAACAGCTGTAATTGCTGATATTATTGGAGCCCTTCTATTCCCCGCCGGAACATTTTTCCCCGGTTTCACTGTAAGTGCTTTTATAACGGGTCTTATATACGCATTTTTCTTTTACCAAAAAGATATTACCTTTTTTAGAACAATTATAGGAATTATGACCAAGCTTTTAATCGTTGATATGGTTTTGGTAAGCATATGGCTTATGATTCTATTCAGGATGCCTATTGAGGCTCTTATACCGACGCGGCTTATAAAGCTAGCGGTTATGCTGCCCATTGAAACGGTTCTTATTTATTTTGGCGCACGGCCGTTAATTGTTCAACTTAATAAAAGAACCGGACTGATCCCGGGGATGGCCAAAGAACCTAATAGGCAAAAGTCAGCCGTCTGATATCCCTAAAGAGAAATGGAAAATCGTTTTACCTATGAAGTATTTTTGACTTTCGACTCGCTGGCCCTGGGTCAGGTAGCTGATTTTCGACCAGCTGACCCTGGGTTAGCTGGCTGATTCTGATAAAATTGTTTAAAAAAACGCCTGATTGCGCTAACCAACAGGCATCTATTTATGCATTTATTGTTCTATTTTTTACTGTCTCTCTTCATCTTCACCCAGCTCATAACTGCCAGAGAGCTTAAAAAGAGTCCGATGACTGAAGAAAGGTAGGACACAAAAGTCAGAAAGAATGTAGCTTCCACTATTTGCACCATCATAAGCAACGGGAATATTACCCCGATTACCATCAGGCTGACGCCGACTATAATAAATATCTTAGTCTTTGATATCATCTTTATATAACCAGCACGACACTAAATGATCCGGACCTACTTCAAATTCGGGAGGATTGTCAACATTGCAAAGGCCATCTATCATCTTAGGACATCTTGGATGATACCTGCAGCCCGGAGGAGGATGCAACAGACTTGGCGGTTCACCTTCGGGAATCTCTTTGTAAATTTTTGCATTTGCTGCATCAGGTTCGCTTGTGGCCGCTAGCAATGCTTCTGTATATGGGTGCTTGTGGTTGAATATTAGATCGTTGACTTTTGCCTTTTCCACAAGCCGCCCTGCATACATGACGAATATACGTTCAGAGAAATATCTGACAGTTGAAAGGTCATGGGTGATATATATTACGGATAATCCATGGTTCAGCATCAAACCCTCAAGCAGCTTAAGTACTTCTACCCTGACAGATGCATCCAGCATTGAAACCGGTTCATCTGCAACCATCATTTTCTGCTGAAGAATCATTGCCCTTGCAATTACGATACGCTGCTGCTGCCCTCCGCTGAGCATATGTGGATATTTATTTATGAAATCATCCACCGGCGTCAGGCTGACTTCTTCCATTACTTTCCTTATTCTGGTATCCAATTCACCCGGTTCTTTTATTCCATTGCATATCAGCGGTTCTTCAAGTATTCTTCTAACACTCAGGAACGGCGCTATTGCTCCAAAAGGGTCCTGCTGAACGTATCCTACCTGGGAATGATACCATCTTTTTGTTACCCTATCATGCTTATTAATATCCTCATTCTTGTAAATGATTTTCCCTTCTCTGGGTTCATACAGTCCAAGGATGGATTTCATCAGTGTGGTTTTGCCGCAGCCGGATTCTCCTACTATCGCTATAGCCTCCTGCTTGTGCAGGTCAAAAGATACACCGTCTACAGCTTTTACATAACCAGCATTGCCAAATCCGAATTTCTTTAATTCAAAATATATCTTCAAATCATTTACAGCCAATACCACATCGTCAGGATAATTAAATGTAATTATTTCTTCTTTTCTGCTTTTCTTCGCCATAATCAGTCAACCTCGTCCTTATTTTCATACAACCAGCATTTAACCTTATTATCTCCTTTAATATATACAGGAGGAGCTTCCACTTCGCATTTTTCCATTTTGTATGCGCATCTCGGGGCAAATCTGCACCCGGCAACTTTATCTATTCCGATAAGACTGGGGGGTTTGCCTTCTATAAATTCCAGTTCATCGGTACCTCTTAGTTTGGGAACACTTGCCATCAATTTCTTTGAGTAAGGATGCAGAGGCTTTTTAAAAAACAATTCAGCTTCACTCGCCTCAATAATCTGCCCGGCATACATTACAATAACACGATCCGCCAGTTCTGATGAAGTGGCTATATCATGGGTAACAAGCATATAACTGGCATCTTCTTCTTTTTTTATCCTCTTGAGAAGATTCATAATATTTGCCTGGGTCAATACATCCAGCGCCGATGTCGGTTCATCGAGAATAATCAAATCCGGTACTGTAATCAGCGCCATCGCTATTGCCACACGTTGGGTCATACCCCCGCTTAATTCAAATGCATATCTGTTGATGAAATCCTCGGGTACACCAACATGCTTAAACATTTCCCTGACCTTTTCCAAAGCTTCTTTCTTATCCATTCCTTTAATAGTTAAAGGTTCGGCAACCTGGTTTCCTACTTTCAAAACCGGATTCAAGGATGTCATGGCTGACTGAGGAACCATAGATATTTTGTTCCACCTGATTTCATTGCGGTAAAGCTCATCATCCATCTCCATGGTTTCTACACCCTTTAGTGTTACCTTGCCGTCATATGTCTTGACATTATTGGGCAACAATCTGAGAATTGCTTTTGCCAGAGAGGTTTTTCCGCATCCGGATTCACCCAGTATGACCACTGCCTCGTTTTTATATAATTCAAAATTGACACCATCAACGGCCCGGACATCACCGACCCGGATTTTAAAATGTAAATTCAAATTTTCTATTTTTAGTAATACTTCCTTTTTAGTCATCAATTATACCCCTTATTGTTCTCTTAATCGCGGATTGAACAACCTGTCAAGCGCGAACCCAACCATCGCAAATGCAAGCCCGGTTATTATCAGCATTATCGCAGGTTGTATAATCCAATAATACTGCCCATTGTATAGTGCCGACTGGTAATAAGCATCTGAGATTACTTTTCCCCAGGTAGGCAGCACCGGGTCGCCAAGACCCAATACATTCAACGATGCCTCCAGGAATACAAATCCCGGAATTGCCAGAACCAGTGCGGGAATCAACAATGGTATTATTCTTGGAATCAGATACTTTGTAATAATCCTCCAGTCTGATGCACCATATGTTATGGCGGCTTCGATATAAGGCGCATTCCTAAGCTGCATGAAGGTTGCCCTGTATGTTTTTATTGCCGCAGAAAAAATACTCAGCAGGATTACAGCTCCAAGCATGGTCCATATGCTCTTTGAATAAAATGTACCAATCATAACCAGGATAGAAAGGAAAGGCAAAAGCATATTAACCTCCGTTATCCTCTGTATCAGGGTATCGACCCAACCTCCGTACCACACGCTGACAGCGGCGATTAACATGGAAAGAACGGATACGCCGACGGCTGCCACAAGGCCGAAGAGCAATGCTATGGGCACTCCCCAAAGCAGTGCAACAGTAAGATCCCTTCTCCTGTGATCAGTTCCTGTAGCCCCAAAAACCAGACCGTGCAATACCATTTCAAGATCCACGTTGCTGCCTTCTTCAAATGTCTGGGATGTTACAGTAATGGTGTATGTGCCCTTTGCAACCTCAGGCACATCGCTGTCTTTTGGGTCTATGGTTGAGAACAATCCTATCAGGGCAGATTTTTCACCAAGTTTCTGCTCAAGTTTTAAGTCCTGATTGAACCTGTAAGTCTCAGTGTGTGCAACTCCTTTTCTTATTATCCTTATGTCCCTTCCTTCCGGCGTCAGCACCCTGATTTCAATAAAAGGTTTTGAATTAATATAGTCCGCCTCAAAATACAACAGGATTTCCTGCGGAAATGCCCCATAGTCATATTCAAAGGAATACGACATTTCAGTTACTACTTTAAACTCAGAATCATCTTCTTCCCTGGGAAGAACAGTGTAAGTCACATCATCGCTTTCCGAAAAAACCACATTAAATGATTCAGGCCACTTGTCTTTCCTTAAGATATTAGTCCATGCCGGCCGCGCATTCATTGGATTGAGATATACCGCAGCTTCATCACCGCGCCATTGCCTTTTCGCTTCACTATACGGAATGAAAATTACAGTTAATATTGCAACAATTATCAGTATAGTTATAATAACCAACCCCACTATCGCCGTGGGAAAATTCTTTAATTCTTTAAATATTTTTTTTATGCCACTCATATTTTACTCCCGTTATTGTTTCTGTTTACTGCCGCCGATTTTAACCCTCGGATCTACCAGTGCATAAATGAAGTCCAGGAAAAACACCGTTGCTGCAAGCATATATGCGTATATAATAGTGGTTCCGACTATAACTGCTGTATCATTCATCCCGATAGCCCTGAAAATCAAACGTCCGATTCCAGGCCATCGAAAAACTGTCTCGGTGATAATAGCCCCTGTCCACATTGCGATTATCATCAGAGAAAAACTGGTGATAATCATAGGCAATGTAGGCCTTAATATATATCTGTTTCTTATTCTCTTGGCTGAGAGTCCTTTTGCTTTGGCCATTTCTACATAATCTTCGCTTGAGTAAATCATGAAAAATGTTCTCCAGTTGTAAACCCTGGCCGGAAAAGCACTTATTATCAAAGCAGCCGCCGGAAGAGTCAGGTGATACAGGACATCAAGTATATATTGCCCGGTTGTTTCAGGAGGCGGCGAGCCAATCATACCCCCGAAGGGAAAGATTTTCAAAACCGCTGCGAAAATTAAAATGAAGAAAATTCCGTAGAACCACGAAGGCATTGCCGACAATGGCGATGCTGCGACAAAAAATCTATCCCAAAATGAACCGTACTTTCTCGAGAGTATCAAAGCTACAACAATAGTTACAAAAAACAGAACCAAGTTCGCTGTCCCCATCAGCAGCAACGTGGACGGCAGCCGTTCCAATATAATCAGACGTACCGACCTTGAACCCTTGTCACTTGACATGAAAGTCGCCTGACCGAGATCCAGCTTAAGTGCATTCAATAGAAATCTAAAACTCCTGAATATAAAAGGCTCATCAAGCCCAAGTCTTTTTTCTTCGTTTTCAATCTTTGCCAGAAGATAAGCAGCTTTTGCTTCTGGAGCCATTTCTTGGTAACCGTCATCCATCCTTAACTGCATGGTTATATTTTCTCTTATTGACCCCTTCATGATTTCATCTACATATCCGCCCATGTTGGCAATCATTATAGTTAAGTAAACACCAATAGCAACAGTTAAAAACAAGGCGATCAGCCTCACTCCGGTGTATTTCATAACCCTTGTGAATGCTGTATCCCTTTTCTTTTTTTTAATTTTTGCTGCAGGTGTTTGTACCTGTTCACCCATTTTTCATACCTCTCACTATCAAGAAAAAAAGGGGACAAGGCTGTAACCTTGCCCCCACTTTCTTTTTTATGTTATGTCTTTGAAAACAATAACTTATTCTGTAACAAATTCCCATGTACCGAAGGTCGGAACACTAACAGGAATTGCAACTACAATAACTTCAAGTTTACATGCACCGGTTCCAAGAGCCGTGGTGTCTTCTTCAGTGAGTTCTACTTTATACTTACCGTCTTTAACCAATTCAGCAATACCAACTTTGGATACTTCTCCTGTAGCGTCATAAAGCAAGTATTTGACTACATCGATTTCATCCGCTTTGTATACAGCTCCCTTAAAGGTTACATCAACATCGAAGGATGCGGTTTTTCCGCTCTTTATGCTTGTTTTTCCATCGATTTCAACAACAGCCATTTTAGGTTCTGACAATTCAGACCACTTATCCGAAAAGTCTATGAAGTTCGGATTTGTAACGAGTGTAAGCGTATCTTCCACTGCAAGGACTCTATCGAGAATATATGGTCCAACGCCGATGTAGAAGTGTCCTCTTTCAGCATAGAAGTTGCCAAGATTCGTATATCTTTCAGCAGCTTCGGCAGCTGTTATATAGCTACCCAATGTAGCCGCATAAGGAATGTGGCTTTCAGCTGTAGCCTGTGTCAGGTATTTAGCAAGGATATCAAGGCTTGGCCCG
>JAUVJE010000135.1 GCA_030592355.1 Clostridia bacterium | reverse complement strand
GATACGAAAGGGTTGAATATTGCTACAGCCGGATCCGTCAACAACGGCAGCATGCTCACGAGCTATAGGACGGTCATGGCAGCGATACAGAACTACGGTAGATATAGTTGAATGAAATACTAAATATATAAAACATAAAAAAGGAGTAATTAAATGTCGCAGGAATTGAAGCTTTATGATTTGACGGTGAATTACCTTATAAATCCGATTGGATTGGATTCCAGGCCAAGATTCTCATGGAAATACACATCCGATAACAGGGGATGTGCTCAATCTTCATATCGTATTGTCGTAGAAACGGCAACAGGCATTGTATGGGACAGCGGATTCGTGGAATCCGGCCAGAGTCTGCATATCAGTTATGATGGGGAAGATTTGGCACCACGCACAAAATATGTATGGAAAGTGTCAATTAGGGACAATAGTAACAAAGAGGCAGATAGCAAATCTGCATATTTTGAAACAGGCAAGCTGGATGAGTGGTGGCAGGCTAAATGGATTACCGCTGATTTTATTAAAAAACCAGATCTGGCTATGGAAGCTCCGTATTTCAGAAAAAAATTCCACCTTGCTTCAAAACCTGTTGATGCAAAATTATACATATGCGGCCTAGGTTACTGCAGGGCGTTTATAAACGGTGAAAAATGCGGAGATGACGAGTTATCTACGGCATTTACACGATACGACAGCACGGTGCTGTATATGACTTATGACGTAATTGAATCTATCGCAGAAGGTGAAAATGTACTTGCCGCCGTACTCGGAAACGGATGGTATAATTGCTTTGCCCAGGATCCATGGAACACCCGGCAGGCCACATGGAGATCCTCTCCGAAATTGATCGTAGAATTATGCGTCAAATGCGAGGATGGAAGCGAAGTCATTATTTCAAGCGACAGAAGCTGGAAATCTTCCAAAGGTCCTATAATTTACAATGGAATCAGAAACGGTGAATTTTATGACGCGCGGCTTGAGATGCCAGGTTGGAATGACAGGGGATTCGGGGAAGATAACTGGGGCCAAGTTTATATAACACGGCCGCCGGGAGGGTTGCTAAAGTCATTTGAACTGCAGCCGATCAGGCGAGTTATGGAGTTTATACCCGTGAAAAAGTGGCAGACGCCTGATGGAGCTTGGGTTTTTGATACCGGTCAGAATGCCTCGGGTGTGGCGCGAATCAAAGTGTCCGGAAAAGCCGGAACCGAAATAACGGTGCGTTATTCAGATATCCTTGAGGATGACGGATTGACTGTAAATACCAGAGCTATCGGCGGATTTATCAAAAGCGGTGAATTCCAAACTGATAAATACACAAAAAAGACTGACGATATTGAGGAGTGGAGCCCCGTATTTGTTTACCATGGGTTCCAGTATGTAGAGCTTGCAGGGTTGGATTACGAGCCCGGGCTCGATGCCGTTACGGCAATTGTCATGAATACCGATTTTAAAAAACGAGGCGACTTCGTGTGTTCGGATGAGCTTCTCAACCAGGTGCAGCGGTTGTGCTGGTGGTCAACGATTTCCAATTACCACAGCATACCGACTGATTGTCCCCATAGGGAAAAGAACGGCTGGACGGGCGACGCTTCGCTGTCAGCCGAGCAGACGCTTCTCAATTTTGATCCAATGCCCGCATACCACAAGTGGATGAACGATTTTAAGGATGCCCAGAAACCCAATGGGTGCATTCCGTGCGTTGTGCCGTCGACCGGTTGGGGTTATGGCTGGGGTAACGGCCCAGATTGGTCAAGCGCGCTGACGCTTATACCATGGTATACCTATTTATACTGCGGCGATAAAACGATTCTGAGCGATAATTACGAGATTATTAAAAAACACTGTGATTTTATGCTTCTCATGGCTGAGGATTATATTGTGAATTACGGGATAGGTGACTGGTGCCCGCCCTTTGAAGGAAGAGCAATCGCTGTAAACATGTCTTCTTTTAAAGCTCCAAGCGAGTTGACGGATACAGCATATTTCTTTAACACCGCTGACGTGATTTCAAAGATTGCATTGATTCTCGGTGAAGAGGAAGACAGCGCAAAATATTCCAAACTGGCTGATGAAATCAAAAAGGCTTTCAGAAAAAAATATTTTAATAAAAATAACATGACCGTGGCCGGCGATTGCCAGACATCCACGGCATGCATGATTTTCCAGGGTTTGGCTGAAGAAAATGAAAAAGAAGGACTCACTGATTTGCTCATCAGTCAGATTGAGGAATTAGACTGGCATCTGGATTTCGGTATCCTGGGGAATAAATATGTGATGCATACATTGGGAGACTCAGGGCACGGAGACATCGGTTTCAGGATGCTTGCCCAAAGAACCTTCCCAAGCCCCAAAAGGTGGATTGATTTAGGTGCAACCACTTTATGGGAGTGCTGGAACGGCGGAGGTTCGCACAATCACCACATGTTCTCGGATCTTTCTGCTTTCATGTACAAATTCGTAGGAGGTATTTCGCCAAGTGAAAACGAACCCGGCTTCAGACATATTAATTTCAGACCTGCGGTGGACTGCGGTCTGGAGTTTGCAAAAGTCAGACATGAATCAATGTACGGGCTTATTGAATGTAATTGGCATAACGACGGCGGAGAAATTAACATTGAGTTAAAAATTCCGGCGGGAACCTGTGCTACTTTGATTTTGCCGGTAAAATATAAAGACAATATGTCAGAAGACGGACAAATATTGATAGGAACGGAAGCGGGAGAAAAAGTTCATTACGAGTTAGAATCGGGTGAATATATAATTAAAACCTAAGAAGCAGACTTGATTAATTAAGCAAAAGGGCAGAAACGGTTTCTGCCTTTTCTTAATTTAATCGGCTTCAATTCTTTTCAGTTCGCTTTTCATCATCTCAAGTTCAATGATTGAGCAATATGCGGAAAAATTTCTGACATAGCGATATGCCCGCAGTAAAGGATTGAAATGCTTATTATATTCATTTTTCAATGTGAATAATTTTCTCAAATCAATGCAGGCATAACGTGCATCGAGGATATTGCGGAAAACCTTCCTGAAGAAATTAAGCGAGAAATTGGAATAGGGAACATCGATTTCCGATGATAAATATTGCATGAAAAATTTCTTGCTTGATTTATCCCCGAATGGTACTTTTTCAAAGAAACTGATAATTTCATTGTCAAGAAGAGGCAATCTCCATTCCAGGCCGTAAAAATCGTATGCTCTAAGCGAGTTAATAAGATATTTCACAGTATATGTTGAAAAAATGGTGTTGTTATAAAGATTCATATAGGACGGTATATCTTTTGTAGGACCTTCTTCGGGGAAAAGTGAAAGCGTCCTGTCCCACAGGTATTTGTATATATCCGGATTATCTTCAACCTTATAAAATAATGCGGTTTTTGTTACAAGCCTTTTATGTATAGTATCGATGTTATGAAGTTGCTCTGGATAGTGCTTTCTTCCGGCGACGGTTCCAAGATGCCCCGGGATTATTATGCAATCCGTCGGTATTTTCCCTTTATCCAGGAGCTCCCGGATAACGAAATGTTCCCTCAGATGCGCCGTTATGGAAAGATTCTGGGCGTATTCGATGTATGAAAGACTTTCTTCGTCAGAAAATGTTTTTTTCCACAGGCTTCTTTTATATGGAATAATGATATGCTTCATACCAAGTTTCGCAGCCGTTTTTACAGCCGGCTTGTAATCAGGGGAAAAGCGTGTTCCATAAGTAATTAAGATTGTGTTTTTCTCATAGCCGGCAAGTTTTAATAGATAGGCACAGAATCTTGAATCAACCCCGCCGCTCAGGAAAACAGCGCATTTTCTACCTTCTAAACTTTTTACAAGCCGGTCGGCAACTTTAATACATACGGAATTAAAAGAAGATTCCAGATGATTGTGTCCGATAATATCATCTTCATTATATTTAAAATAAAAATGGCGTTTTTTGAGAATAGTGTGATTTGTCTTATTATATATGACGTATTCAGACCCGATAACCTGATAAATGTCATTTACCAGTGTTTCGTCAAGGTATGCATAACCCGCATAAGTAATATCCTTAACCGAATCTTCATTTATGCGGGTGTTTTTTGATGCGGAGGCCAGTTCTGAAACACGGTCGCTGACGAAAATTTCATTTTCCGACATATAATAAAACAGGGGATAGGAAGCAAATCTGTCCGATGCCAGAAAAAGATAGTTTCCGGCATCAAGTACAAGGGAATATGAACCGTTCAGCTTTTGAATAAACAACTCGAAACTTTCGGGTGTTGTCACATTGGCAAGCAGTCCTGCAAGGCCATCCGCGGACAGAAATTCACCGTTGAACCAGGCATTTCCCCGTGTAAAAACACCATTGTTGAAATGTGTCTTAATTTTATCGGATTGAATTTTAAAATTTAAATGCATATACAGGATACCTTTCAGAAGACTAATTTTATGTTAGTTTACCAAAATTCGTTAAATATATGAATACAAACTACAAAAAAATATATAATAATGAAGAAAGGCATACAGCTGGAAGCCTGCATAAATATTAAATTATTGTTGACAATGACACAGGTTGTTGCTATTATAGTAATACTTTAATGATTTAGTGCTTTAGTGAGCTAAAGTAAAAGTGATTAATAAAAGAGAATTAGGGGGATTAAAATATCCCCGGAAGGCGGAAGAGTTATGAATAAGTGGAAACTGTATAACCCTGAGGGGATGCAGGACATACTGAATGAGAACTGCTATATTAAAAGGAATACTGAAGAAAAACTGAGAAAAATGTATCTTTCAAACGGCTATACGGAAATTGATACGCCTATAATTGAATTTTATGATGTTTTTGCTGCATCAGGAAGCGAAACAGCAATGAAATCGACCTTTAAAATGGTCGATGAAAAGGGAAGGATACTGACGCTGCGTCCGGACATGACTATTCCGGCTGCAAGGGTTGCTTCTACCAAATTGAAAAGTGAAAATCTACCTGTGAAATTCTTCTATAACGGAAAGTGCTTCAGGGCCGCTGAAAGCAATGGAGGCAGAATGCGGGAATTCACACAGAGCGGAGCGGAAATCATAGGAAGCCCAAGTCTGTTTTATGACGCATTGATAATTTCTACAGCTGTAGATGCAATAAAGACCACGGGGATTGATGAATTTATTATTGAATTAGGGCAGGTAGATTTTTTCAAGGGGTTGATAGATATTGCCGATCTTGGCAAGGAAGACAGTGAAAAAATACGTGTGCTGATTGATTCAAAAGACTTCTTTGGAGTTGAAGAAATCCTTGCCGGAAAAGATATTAACGAGGAAGTAAAAAACCTATTGCTCAATCTTCCGAATTATTATGGGAAAAAAGAAATGCTGCTTGAAGTAAGAGGAGTGACCACAGACAAGCGGCTCCTTGATGCTCTTGACCAACTTACGGAACTACTCGGGATTTTGGATGATTTCGGAGTTTCTGAATTCATTTCAGTTGACCTTGGAATGGTTAAGAGACTTGATTACTATACCGGTATAATTTTCAGGGGAATGACCTATGGTATGGGATTCCCCATACTCGGGGGAGGGCGATATGACAGCCTGTGCGGAAAATTTGGAAAACCAATGCCGGCAACAGGATTTTCACTTGGGGTGGACAGGACCCTTACGGCTTTATACAGAAACAAGGGTAAAGCTTCCGACAGTTATTCCGCCGACAGTATTGTGTGCTTTGAAGAAAATGCAAGAAAAGATGCAATGATGGTTGCAAAATCCCTCAGAGACCAAGGCGTGAAGATGGAAATGCTGCCCATGGAAAAAAACCTTGAAGATATAAAGGAATATGCCGATGCCAAAGATATCAAAGGCATTATAATTGTAAGGAATACAGGAGGAATCGAAATTATTGACCTCGAAAAAGGTACTGCGGAAACAACCGATATCAAATCTCTGACAGGGGGTGCGTCATGAAATATCTCACAATAGCGTTGCCGAAGGGGAGGCTTGCCGAACTGACGCTTGAATTACTTGAAAAAGCCGGGATTCAATGTAAAAGCGCTGATTTGAAATCAAGAAAACTCGTAATAGAAGACGATGAAAATCTCGTTAGATTCTTTATGGCAAAGCCGTCGGATGTTCCTGTTTATGTGGAGTATGGCGTTGCAGATTTGGGCGTTGTGGGCAAGGACACGCTGATGGAGGAGTCGAGGGATCTTTATGAAGTTTTAAATTTGGGATTCGGGGCATGTAAAATGGCTGTCGCAGGACCCGTGGAACTTATGGGCAAACTAAATGACATACCGGGTAAAAGAGTGGCTACTAAATACCCGAAGGTGGCCAGGGATTATTTTGAATTGGTAAAAAAGGAAAGCATTGAAGTGATTAAGCTCAACGGGTCTGTTGAACTGGCTCCGTTGGTAGGGCTGTCTGAAGTAATTGTGGATATTGTGGAAAGCGGCAGGACGCTTAAGGAGAATAATCTGGTGGTGCTTGAGGAAATCTGCGATATAAGCGCCCGTTTGGTAGACAATAAAGTCAGTATGAAGATGAAAAACGACCGTATAAGAAAAATAATCCGGGAAATGAGGAAGGAACTCAGAGATGCTTGACTATATCTATAATTCAGCTGAATTATTCAAAAGGATAAAGAACAGGAGCTCTCTCGACAATCCGGAAGTTTTTGCGACCGTAAAAGAAATTATGGATTGCATCAGGGCTGAGGGCGATGTTGCCTTGCGAAGATACACAGAAAAATTTGACGGATGTCTTCTTGAGGAATTTTTAGTTTC
>JAUVJE010000211.1 GCA_030592355.1 Clostridia bacterium | reverse complement strand
TATCCAGGTCTTCCCCGGTAAATAGTCATATAATGAACCTCTTAAATAAAAAGTTGGGAGATGTAGGCCATTGTAAAATTATTTTTTTAAGGAAATGAAACATGTTAGTATTGACCTGCTTCCTGATTAAATATATTGAAAAGCATATGTGTTGACTGCAAAAGTTGGAGGGTGTATACTGTGTTAAACATATTTGATGATGGGAAATAAGTAGTTTTAAAAGGTATCTAAAGAGAGGCAATGTTGGTGAAAATTGCCGGTATTTGATGAATGAATCCATTCCCTGAAAATCCGGTATAAAAGCCGGCCGTACACACGGATATCGTGTTTGAGTGAATCATAGATTAATTTGGGTGGCACCGCGGAATATCCGTCCCATTGGGGGCGGTTTTTTGTGTTTTTTTTTACGGAAGGATAGAAAATGCTGGATATTAACAGAATAAGGAACAATAGTGATGATGTAGCTGCAGCTCTTGCAAAAAGGGGCATGGAAATCAGTTTTGCGGAACTGATAAAATTGGACGATGCCAGAAAGAAAATGATTTTTGATGCTGAACAGATGAAAGCCGATCGAAACAAGACATCATCAGAAATACCCAAACTTAAAAAAGAAGGGAAAGACGCATCTGCCGTTCTTTTAAGAATGAAAGAATTGTCCAATTCTATTAAAGAGCTGGAAGCAGCTAAGAAGGGATATATTACAAAAATCAAAGCATTAATGGAAGTGCTTCCCAATATACCCGACGACGATGTGCAACCGGGCGGTCCGGAATGCAATGAGGTTATCAGTATTTGGGGCAATAAGCCGGAATTAGACTTTAAGATAAAGAATCATGTGGATATCTGTGAAAGTCTGGATTTGATAGATTATAAAAGAGGAGCAAAGATAGCCGGAAACGGGTTCTGGCTTTATAAGGGCGACGGCGCAATTTTAGAATGGGCTCTTATAAATTATTTTATTGAAGAGCATCGAAATGATGGGTATGAGTTCATACTGCCTCCTCATATACTTTCTGATACCTGCGGTTATACGGCGGGCCAGTTTCCCAAATTTACCGAAGATGTATTCCATCTGAAAGCAGATGAAGAAAAAGACAGGACACAATTTCTTCTGCCAACGTCTGAAACAGCTTTAATCAATGTCCATAGGGATGAAATTATCCATGAGGCAGAATTACCAAAAAAATATTTTTCATATACGCCGTGCTACAGGAAAGAAGCCGGCAGCTACAGGGCTGAAGAGCGGGGTATGATCAGAGGACATCAGTTTAATAAAGTAGAGATGTTTCAATATACAATTCCTGAAGAGAGCGGAAATGCCCTTAGCGATTTAGTTGAAAAAGCTGAAAAACTTATGCAGAGCCTTGGTTTGCATTACAGACTTTCTAAGTTGGCTGCAGGGGATGTAAGTCATTCCATGGCAAAAACCTACGATATTGAGGTATGGATACCAAGTATGGGTATTTATAAGGAGGTGAGTTCAATTTCGAACGCAAGGGATTATCAGGCGAGAAGGGGTCAGATTAGATTCAAGAGAACAAAAACCGGTAAAAACGAATTTTTACACACATTAAATGGATCGGGACTTGCGACAAGCAGAATTTTCCCGGCCATTATGGAACAATTCCAAAATGAAGACGGAAGTGTAACAGTACCCGAAGTTTTAAGAAAATGGGTAGGAAAGGAAAAACTAAATAATGAATAAGAATTTTCTCTATGAACATGCGCCGATTAAAGATTTGAAAACCATGTTGTCGGAAGTAACGGTAAAATATCCGAAAAACAATGCTTTTCTAAGAAAAGTCGATGGAGTATATACCGGTATAACATACGAACAGTTATTGAATGACGTTAATGCTATCGGAACCAAATTCCATGAGATGGGCCTTAAAGACGCATTTATCGGAGTTATTGGTGAAAACAGATATGAATGGTGCGTCACATACCTCGCCGCAGTCAATGGGACCGGTGTTGCAGTTCCTTTAGACAAAGAACTAAGTGCGAAGGAACTGACATATCTGGCAAATGAGAGTAAGCTGAAAATAATTGTTTACTCTGAGAAATACAGAGATAAAATCAAGGAAGTAAAGCAAAAATGCAGTTCATTGGAATATCTGGTTTGCATGGATGAGGCGGTTGATGCTGAAATTGCATTCAATTCTCTTATTGACGAAGGGAAAAAACTTCTTGCCGCAGGCAGCACAGAATTCATTGATGCGGAAATAAATCCGGATGAAATGAGAATGCTTTTATTTACATCGGGAACAACCGGTGTTTCAAAGGGGGTTATGTTAAACCACAGAAATATAGCATTTGACATTGCTGCGATGAAGAGGATTTTAAAAATAACTTCAGATGACGTTTCACTGTCAATACTGCCCATTCATCATACTTTTGAATGTACATGTGGTTTTCTCACTATAATTGCATCAGGCGGAACCGTAGCCTTTTGCGAAGGAATTAAATATATTGCCCAGAACATCAGGGAAACAAAACCAACGATTCTTGTCGTGGTTCCTCTGATACTGGAAAGTGTGTACAACAAAATCATGAAAAAGGCATCTGCATCGTTTATTAAAAAGACCGTCTTCAAATTGCTGCTTGGCATCGGTTCAATAATAAGTATAAATGCCAGAAGAAAACTATTCAGCACGGTGCACGAAAGCCTCGGGGGCAGGATTCATCATGTTATCAGCGGAGCCTCGGCTCTTAGTCCCCAGGTATCAAAAACTTTTGAAAAGATGGGATTAATAGTACTTCAGGGGTATGGGCTGACTGAATGCGCACCCGTAGCCGCCGGCAACAGGGAAGCTAACTTTAAACATGGTGCGCTTGGGTTGGCTCTTCCGGGAGTGGATATGAAAATAGAAGAAGCGGACAAAGACGGTATTGGCGAAATACTTATTAAGGGCCCAAATGTCATGATGGGGTATTACAACAATCCTAAAGCAACTGCGGATGTCATCAAAGACGGATGGTTGTATTCAGGTGATTATGGGAAAAAAGATAAAAACGGCTTTTTTATTATGACCGGAAGGAAAAAGAATCTCATAATTACTAAAACCGGCAAAAATATATTTCCCGAAGAATTGGAGGAATACCTGAATGATAGTCCTTTTATCCTGGAATCAATTGTAACCGGGAGCGAAAAAGACATTACAAAAGAAGATTTCATCCATGCACATATCGTTCCCAATATTGAAAAAATAATGGAAACCCTAAGCAGTAAACTCCCCAGTGTCGAGGAAATAAAAAAAGTTATTGGCGAGGAAGTTAAGAAAATAAATAAGAAACTTCCGGTTTTCAAGCGTATAAAGATTTTCCACTTAAGGGACACAGAGTTTGAAAAAACCACTACAAAGAAAATCAAACGCCATAATAAAGGTGATTGACAGAAAGCGCAGCCCTGCGTTAAACTCTTAACAAGTTTTATATACCTGCCTTTAAGAAAGGCAGGTAATTTGGAGGACAGTCATGGCACTATTTTTCAGCGAAGTTGAGAATTTCTATAAGAATACGGGTCCTAAAGAACTCCTGGAAAATTTCGGATCTCCGCTATTTGCATACAGCGAAGAAATTTTCAGGGCAAGATGCCGTGAAATGGCGGATCTTGTTCCTTATG
>JAUVJE010000137.1 GCA_030592355.1 Clostridia bacterium | reverse complement strand
TGTGGAAAATCAGCCCTCCGCTATTTTTCCACGTTTGGAAAAATAGCGGAGGGCTGATTTTCCAAAAGGGATTGGGAGAAATGTCCCTAATATGGTATAATCCCATTAGCCACGAAGGCGGAACTGACATTGTTCCGCCTTTTATATTATTGGCAATGAGGATTGAATATGACAAAGACAAAAAAATTAACTTATACTGGGTTGTTTCTGGCTCTGGCGGTTTTAGTTCCATTGGTTTTCCATATGACAGGGTTCGCGGGACCAATTTTTCTGCCAATGCATATACCCGTGATATTATGCGGATTCATATGTGGGAAAAAATACGGGCTATTATTGGGAGCAGCGGCACCCCTGATTAATACGCTGATAATCGGAATGCCCATTTTATATCCCATAGGAATTGCAATGGTCTTTGAATTGGCGGCATATGGATTTTTTGCAGGATATCTTTATGAAAAATCTAAACGCATTATGCCTGCATTACTCGGGGCAATGGTTATCGGAAGGGTCGTAAGGATTATTGCAACTTATGCAATTACCGTTCCGTTCGGCGCAGCATTTATTTTCAAAGGAATCATGATAGCTCTGTTTGTGACGTCGGTCTGGGGAATTCTGATTCAAATCATATTGATACCACTGCTAATGACCGCCTATAATAAATTTTCGAAGCAATAATTTTTAAAACACCCATAAGGTGCTGCTCGAAATTTTAATAATTACCGAAGGGTGTTCCACGATTACGAAAGGTATTCCGTGATGTAATTAGAGGTGTTTATCAATATCTGAGATTATTTCCGCTATGGAGTCTTTGATTTTTAAAGAACGGGTACCGGGTATGAATATTCCGTGCATATCAAGGGGAATGATGTACTTTCTGCAGTCGGCCGCAAAAACTGCCCGTGAGATTTCTGAAGTTATTTCTCCTTTGATACCACCGCTGGACATAATACCCATTGGACCAATCAGACAATCTACTGAACGGGTGTCCAGGAATCTAATGATTTTTTCAGAGCTGCAGACAGCACCATCGGCACCGGCCTTTTTCATATTTAAGCAAGCGGCATCATTGGTTCCAAGGGCGTATATTTTTATTTGCCTGTCAAACTTTTTCCTAAGCTCGGTTATCACGGCAGAACCGATTCCGGCACCTTGGGCATCTATTACGGTAATAAGCATTCCAGTCTCCTAAAATTCAATTTAAACTTATTTTTATATACTGTATAATATCACATATAGGTATTTGGAAATCGGGGGCTTTCATGAATGAAGACTACAAAATCCTAAGGGATTTGGCGATAGAGAAAAAAGCTTTACTGGAAAATTACGATAATGAATCAAAGATAAAACTATGGCTGGATATAAACAATCTCAAAGCTACCAGGCCGCCGGTACATATTCACCAAGTTCCTTGGAGAGAACTTACGCATGTTGAGGAGATGATTGTTCGGTGCAAGGATGAGTTCCTCCAAAAACTCGAGTTCAAGCTTCGTAAAGATATATATGAAATGAAAAATTTTCCCGGAGATATGGTGTATTTCAATAAAATTGAATGTCCTCCGGTAGTCTATGATTCCGGTTTCGGTTTAACCGATGAAGTTGACATCATAAGGTCAGGCCATATAAATTCACAGCACTTTACACCCGTATTGCAAAGCGAAGACGACATTTATAAAATGAAAGAAGCAACTGTTGAATATGATAAAGAAGCAACTAAAAAAAGACTTGAAGTGCTTGATGATATTTTCGGCGGTATCTGCAGTGTGGAATTAACAGGGCAAAAGGGTTTATGGTTCACTCCATGGGATTATTTGATAAGCAGGACCGGGGTCACTGAAGCTATGATTGATTTAATTGAGCGCCCGGATTTTGTTAATTTATATGTTTCCAGATATGTCGATGTGTCTTTAAATCGATTGGAAAGATATAAAGAATTGGGCCTATGGGCTTCAAACAATAATGATACGACGGTTGGGAGCGGGGGTTATGGATATATTTCGGATTTGGATGAACCTCCGGCACCAAATATCGGAGTATCGCTTAAAAATATATGGGGATGCGGCAATGCACAGATGTTTTCAGAAGTATCGCCGGACATGCATTGGGAATTTTCCCTCAGACATGAGATGCGTTGGCTTGAGAAGTTCGGTGTTAATTATTACGGATGTTGTGAGCAGCTTCATTTTAAGATAGACATATTGTCACGAATTCCGGGGCTTCGCAAAATTTCGATGAGTCCATGGGCTGACCTTGATATTGCAAGGGAAAACATTGCTAGAAGATATGTAATGTCAATCAAGCCGACGCCCACATCTGTTGCGATGCAGCCATTTGACGAGGATGTTATCAGGAATGAAATCAATAGCCATTTGGATAAAACGGAGGGCAATCCCACGGAATTTGTTTTTAAAGATATTAGTACAGTCATGCACGAACCCCATAGATTAAATGTATGGGACAAGGTTGTAAGGGAAGAGATTGATAAAAGGTTTTAGCAGTTAAAGGAGGCATTATGGCCAGAAAAATCAAGATATCGGTTATGAGCGGCAGCAGGACTTTGAAATGCGGCCCGACGGCAAAAGAATCATATGAAATAATGAAGAATTATTGGAGGGACAGGCTGAGCATGGTGTCTCCGGATAATCCTGATTTTATTGTGCTGCCGGAAGCCTGCGACAGATTTTTGGACATGGAAGATTCGATGAAAAGTGAGTATGCGCCTTTCAGGGAGAATGAATCGCCGGCGTTCTTTAACGGATTGGCAAAAGAATTGAATTCAGCAATAGTTTACAATACCAGGCATAATAACCGCAATTTAACCTTTGCATGTTCAAGAACCGGTGAGTTAACAGGCGAATATATCAAAGCATTTCCAATGACTACAGAGATGGAACAGGGGATTGTGCCGGGAGACGGCGGAGTCGTTTTTGAATTTGATGCCATAAAAAGGGCAGGCTTCGCCACATGCTTTGATTTGAATTTCGAGGAACTCAGGGAAGAATATGCAAAGCTTAAACCTGAGGTGATTTTCTTTTCATCAATGTATCATGGCGGACTTGTGCAAAAAACATGGGCTTATTCGACACGGTCGTTCTTTGTGTCGTCAATATGCGGTCGTGAGTCTGCGATTACAGCACCCAACGGCAGGGTCATTGCAAGAAGCACAAACTACACGGATTATTGCACGGCTGAAATTAATCTGGACAGCGAGCTTATTCATTTGGATTTTCACCGGGATAAGTTAAAAGCACTTAAAGAAAAGTATGGAGCCGGTGTCAATATAGACGATATAGGGCATTTGGGCTCTGTTTTAGTTTCATGCGAGATGGACGATAAATCGATTGACGACCTCATTAAAGAATTTGAAATGGTAAGATTGGACGATTACCTTAATTTTGCCCGGCAAGAACGAAAAAAATATCTTTAAATTCAAAAAACCTTCCGGAAAGGTTTTTTGAATTTTGCTTAATAGGTTCCGAGTTCTCTTGCGCGTTTAAGGAAGTACCGGTAGCTTTCATAGTTTACAGTATTTGGTATGGAGTGGTCGCTGTGGAGAATGAATCCGTTTTTACCCATTACAATAGGAATCTTGGACTCAAGTTCTTTATTAATAATGTCAAAGTCATTCGAATACAACGTTCTTACATCAATACCGCCCATAAGGGATAAATTGTCACCGTAATTTTTATAGATTCGCACGAGGTCCATTCCGGCCTTGACTTCAATAACCTGCAGACAATCAATCCCGGCTTCCATCATGCCGGGTATAAGCGGTTCTACAAAACCGCATGAGTGCATTATCACCGGCTTGTTAATACTCTTGGCATAATCAATGGTATATTTATGAGCCGGCTGTATAATTTCGTGGTACATTGCGGGAGACATAAAAGGCTTTTGCTTAAAGCCCATGTCCTCGTAATACCATATTCCATCCGGGTAGCCTTCTTCTTCAAAGAGAATCTGCTGTAGTTCCACCAGCAGGCGGCTATATGTAGTCACCATATCAACTATCCATTCAGGGTCTAAAACCATACCCATCAGCATGTATTCATGACCGCATACCGGATGCATCAGCTCAAAAACGTTAACGGCGGCAAGACAGAAGAATCTATCATTGTCAGCTGCAATTTTTTTCCTGTTACGGTAATTTTCAAAGTTTATACGTCGTCTGTCGGCAACCAGATGAGGTTTGATTAATTCTTCCCATGCAGTACGTTCTTTTACAGCAAAGTCGATATGCTCAGGAGTGGCTTCGTGGAGTTTATGGCGTCTTAAGGTAGCCCCGTTTCCATCAAGGGTCAGAATGGTTTCATCCGTTTCTTCAAGCACGACTTTTTCAAAATCGAGATTTCCCGTCATGTTTAAAGCACCCATAATATCCATATCAAAATTAAAATGGTCTGCAAAATCAACATTAGGAGGAATTTTCCCCTGTTTTTCCCATTCTTTGTGGGTGTCTCTCCAGAAATGTTCATATACGGATATCCTGTCAACGGGCTGCCTTTTCAATTGTCTGCCGAATCGCTCTTTGCCTGTCATCATAATGATTGCCTCCGGTAATTTATGTACATATTGTAGCTTATTTAAAAGGAATTTGTAACATTTTTATCCATAATAAGGATATTTCCCCATGACAACGATTTCTTTGGTATTATTACTAATAGGGATATCAAAAAAAATCTGAGGGGGGTTTTATGAAGATTGGCTTTGACCATGAGAAATATCTAAAAGAGCAAACAAGTTTCATCCTTGAAAGGGTGGGAAAATTCAACAACAAGCTTTATCTCGAGTTCGGGGGGAAGCTTTTTTACGATTATCATGCATCAAGGGTATTGCCCGGATTCGACGCAAATGCAAAGGTAAAGCTTTTAAGGCAGTTGAAAGATAAAGCAGAGATTATCATCTGTGTTTATGCAGGTGCGATAGAAAGCAATAAAATCAGAGCTGATTTCGGTATTACATATGATATAGATGTTATGAGATTGATAGATGATCTCAGAAGTTGGGAACTGGATATCAACAGTGTGGTCATAACGCGTTATACAGGGCAGCCTGCAGCGAATATTTTTAGACAAAAACTTGAAAGAAGGGGAGTCAAGACTTATACCCATACTCATACTCCGGGATATCCTACTGATGTTGAAGTGATTGTAAGTGACGAGGGATACGGAGCCAATCCATATATTGAAACTACAAAACCACTTGTAGTTGTCGCCGCCCCGGGACCGGGAAGCGGAAAGCTGGCAACATGTCTTTCACAGCTTTATCATGAAAATAGGAGGGGAATTAAAGCAGGTTACTCTAAATTTGAAACATTTCCAATTTGGAACCTTCCATTGAAGCATCCAGTAAATATTGCATATGAAGCGGCCACTACAGACCTAAACGATAAAAATATGATTGATCATTTCCATCTGGAGTACTATGGGGAATCTACTGTAAATTATAACCGTGATATTGAGATATTTCCTGTTGTTAAAAGGATAATTGAAAAAATTACCGAGGAAAAATCCATGTACCAATCGCCTACGGATATGGGTGTCAACAGGGCCGGGCTTGCAATAACAGATGACGAGGCATGCAAAGAAGCTGC
Source organism: Clostridia bacterium (assembly GCA_030592355.1). Classification (GTDB taxonomy): domain Bacteria; phylum Bacillota; class Clostridia; order DUPQ01; family DUPQ01; genus JAFGQE01. The sequence goes on along the minus strand of JAUVJE010000137.1, from coordinate 1,131 downwards.
AAAGCAGGAGATTATCCGAAGATATTTTATTGCCCAATGCGAGTATAAAAAAGGTTTTGCTGACGAAGAGACGCCAAAGCGAAATAAGATGATTATGAATGAACTCGGTTTGTCAACGGAAGACAGGGCTGTTGTAGCTCCGGCGCGGGTGGCATCTGTTAAAGCTTGTGAAAAGCAAATGGCTAAGAGATGCACAGGAACTTCCATTATGTTGAAAGACGGGAATATTGTTACCGGAAAAGGGTCGGATCTTATGAATGCTTCTGCAGGACTGATTTTAAATGCCATTAAGCATCTTGCAGGAATACCGGAAGAAATGCATATCATGGAACCTGGCATACTTGAGCCAATCACCAAAATGAAAAAAGATTTATTGAACAGCAGAAAACCGGTTTTGGACATGGAAGAGGTGCTGATTGCCCTGAGCATCAGTGCGGTTGACGGAAGCAACGCGGAGATGGCATTGGATAAATTGGAAGAGTTAAGAGGGTGTGAAGCGCATTCCAGCAATATAATAAATCCTGCTGATGAAATGATATTCAGAAACCTGGGTATAAACCTTACAAGCGACCCCGAATTTGAAACTGAGAAATTGTTTTACACATAGGAGATAAAATGATAAAAGTAAAATCGCAAAAATTTATGTTCTTTGACGACTGGCCCTATGAATACTCCAGGAATTTTATCCGCAGGCAGGGAAAAGCGGTAAAATATCACGGGAACCCGGTTATGAAACCTGAAATGCCCCACGAATTTGCCAGAACATCTTTATACGGAACCATATATTTTGATGAAACGCTGAACAAATTTAAAATGTGGTATCCCACGTTTTCCGCGGGAAACAAAACGATTGCTCATTTATGTTATGCAGAATCCGACGATGGATATAATTGGATAAAGCCAAGTCTTGATATTGTTAAGGAAACCAATATCATACTGGATGAATCCCATAGGGTAAGAGGACAAACTATAATTCACGATGTTGACGAAGCAAACCCTGACCGGCGGTATAAACTCTTGGTAAGGCCGGGTCATATTCCAATGGTATGTTCATATGTTTCAGCAGATGGAATACATTGGGAAATGCTGGATGATAAAGCAATTGATGCAGACAGCGACAGTCATGTTGCC
>JAUVJE010000184.1 GCA_030592355.1 Clostridia bacterium | reverse complement strand
GAGGATGGTTTTCTGCTAATAAAGCAGGGGTGTTGATAATGATTTTGGTCTTTCTTTTCAATATTTCATATAAGAAAATTAAGCTGGGAGTATATGAGTGGTTGCTTTTAATCCTGACAGCAGTTATTTCATTCAGTTATATCATAGCTTTGACAAGTCCGTTATTTGCATTTATGAAAGATGAGATTCTGTTGGAATACTTACTTGATAATCTGCCGAAGCTCGGATTTATAATGACATTTATCCTCGCTGCCGGGACATCCGACAAATTCAATATTAAGGAAATGTCAGATACTGCGGTAACCTTTATGCCTATATTTGCTGTGTTCATTTTTGTTCCTTCAATAATGTCAAAAAGTGTAATCAATCAATTTGATGAAAGATTTACCATTTTTAACATAGATCCGAATTTCTTTTCTCTTTTCATCTCAAGTATAGTTCCCTTCAGTATATACTCTTTTATGAAATCCAAATCAGCTTTATATAAAATTATATCAGTGCTTGCGCTGGGATGTGTTTTCTATATACTGGCACTTACAGGGTCAAGGACGGGGTTCGTAATTTTCATTATTTCTGCAGTACTGTCAATTGTGCTGCTACTAGATAATAAGAAAAGGCTTCTGATAATTATTCCGGCAACTGCAGCAGCAGCGATAATGGCAGTGATTTTTATCAGCCCAGTCAGACAATACTTTGCCAGATTATTAGAAAGCAAATATTTTTCCTCAATTCAAAAGCTCCTTTCCGGTCGATATCAGTTATTTGTAACGTCAATCATGTATTATTTAGAAAAACCTATTTTAGGTTATGGGGGGACAAAAGAGGCTTCAGCAGTATTGATATATGGTTATACAAATCTGACAAAAATATCTCATAATGCATATCTTGATATTGCAATTCAGTACGGTTTGTTGGGATTTATAGCTTATGCCGGATTATATTTGCGCTTGCTAAGTGATTTTATTATTAAAATATTTGGCAGGGGGAAATCATATGAATGGCAGTATCCGATTTATATATTATTCATTAACATTCTCCTTGCAGGTTTTATGCTCTCGTTGAATTTTGCAGACATTCAAATATATATTCTGGCATTTCTGCTTGCATTGCCGGCTATTAACTACAAGGAGGCTCTAAATGGGGTATAAATTCATAATTGTTTGTGTAAAAAAGTTTAAGTTGGCAATCATAATCAGTATTGTAGTTTCTGCTATTGCCGGAATAATTCTCGGAATGTATTTAAATCAGCCCCTCTACAGGTCATCTGCTGATTTTTATTTCAGGGTTACGAGTAATATGATCAAAAATTCGTTTGACGAAAACTATTACTATTTATTTTACAGGTACTTCAGATCCCAGGATAGCAACTCTCCTGATTTCAAATGGAACTATTTTGAAAATAAAATTGTATATGAGCAGGTGTATAAAGCTGTTCTGAAAGAAGGTTACAGTATATCGTATGAGGAGTATAGAAAAGGGATTTCAACATATTTCAGACCGAGTAATCAGTATGACAAGATAACAGTTGTATATCCTGATAAGGAATTATCAGAATTCGCGCTAAAAAAAATATTGGCTGAAGCTCAGGATTTATTCAATGAAGATATGACGGAACGTATCAAAATTGAAATAGAACATAGATCAGAGAAAATCGAAATTATTTCAGGAATGATAATTGAACAGGAGAAGATTGTCAGGGATTTAAATGACATGATGGAAACATCCTCTGAAAATATGGATAAAGACTCGCATAATGCATTAATCTTAACCGAAGAAGCCAGATTAAAGGCCCTGAATGATTTATTCATAGACAATAATACACATCTGGTAAGACTTGAAGCTGTTGTTGGGTTTCCATTTTGGGAATTTTATGAAAAAAGTACGACCGTCAGGGAAATGGGTGAACCTGTTAAGCGAGGTGCCTGGGGTATAGGGTTTTCTGCTTTTATATTATTATGTTTTGTATGGTTGTCAGTATTTTATGTTTGGTTTGGTATAATAAAGTTGAGAGGGGAAAATGGTAAAACCTAATTTATTTGTGGATTTTGAAAACAGATTAATAAATATTTCAGGAAAACCTAAAAGTTGGCTCGCGATGTGTATAATCAGGGTTATAGGTGATAGTCCCAAGAGACTTGGTAACAAAGACAAAATTTCATTTTAAAACGAAGGTTAACAGCATGCTATTCGGAAGGTATACGATGTACAAAGTTATAGTCCCGGAGGATATTCAGAAAAAGCTTGTTACTTATTATCGAGATGATATCAGAAAGGTTGGGGACTTAATCGGCAGGGATTTGTCAAATTGGATTGGTTGATATGAAAGTTGTTCAGATAATATATTCTTTGGATATGGGGGGGATTGAAGAGTTCTCCATTAATATGGCTTCATGCTTTATAGCTGATAGGATTCAAGGTAGCTTAATTTTATTATCAAAGGGCAGGAATGAAAAATGGTGCAATACTAAAAAGAAGCTTATTAATGAATTAGGCATAAAAGCAATTGATATTTCAGATAACGGTAAACTTGAAAAGTTATCGGCACTGACAAGGATTTTGTATGAACTAAAACCAGATATAGTAATATTGCATCACGAGTTGAATACACTTAGAATATTGCCGGCGTGGCTGAGGCAGCATTTTAAATTGATTCAGATTCAGCATAGTACAAAATTGAATGGGAGATTCAGACACCGGCTGGCTGGGAAATATCTTGTGGATAAATATGTAGGAACTTCCATTGATGTTGTGAATGTGGTTGCCAAAGGGTTGAAATTACCAAAAACGCAGGTTCAGGTCATAAAAAACGGGATTGTTGTAAAAAACTTTACTGAAGGTGAAAAAACAGAAGAAAAAACAGATGAAAAAATCACCATTCTGGCAGCGGGCAGGTTTACAAGACAAAAGAAATTTATTGCCCTTGCTCAAATTTTTAATGAGCTGTTATCTGGCGAGTTGCCTTTTCCGGTTGAAATAATTATGGCAGGTGAAGGCGAGACATTCGATGCCGTTAAAGAAATAGTCGGAACTAATCCGTATGTATCACTCCCGGGTTCTTTAGTTGATTTGAGACCGCTTTATAAAAAGGCGGATATTTATGTTTCATATTCTCTGTACGAAGGACTTAGCCTTACATTGCTTGAGGCCATGGCATCAGGGTGTGTTGTGGTTAGTACTGCTACAAGCGGGAGCAAGGATGTTGTCAAAAACGGGGAAAACGGGATATTGGTGGGTGTGAATGACCGTGATTCGTTTTTGGAAGCTATGCGTGAATTAATTTCAAACAGGGGAAAAAGAGAAATGCTGGCTGAGGGTGCCGTATTGACCGCAGGGGAGTATGATTTTTCAAAGACTTATGATGAATACAAAAAACTGATGGAGGAATTGGTTTCGGATGACAGATAAAAAAAATGATTTTATATGTCCGGGAGCTCAAAAAAGCGGAACCACAGCTTTATTCGGCATGCTTAATCAGCATCCGTCAGTGTTTTTACCTGCGCAAAAAGAAGTATACTACTTTGATAATGATAAGAATTATCGAAAAGAGAATCAGTGGTATGATACATTTTTTTTCGGGGCGGCCGAGAAACAGATTGCGGGAGATATTACACCTGATTATATCCTCTTTCCCAAATGTGCAAAAAGAATACACAGGTATAATCCGGATATAAAAATAATTGTAATGCTACGCAATCCCGCGGACCGGGCTTTTTCGAACTTTCAGATGAATAAGCGTTATACTGAGGAGAATAAATCCTTTGATAAGGCTCTTGAAGCAGAGAGTTCCAGGATTAAGAAGGGTTACCGCCGAAAAATGAGATACTCATATCTTGAGAGGGGATTCTATTATAAGCAGCTGAAGCCGTATTTTGATTTGTTCGCACCGGCGAATATAAAAATAATCATATTTGAGGAATTTATAAAAGATATTGTCGGAGGCATGATGGAAATCGAAGAATTTCTGGGTTTGCCTGTTTTTAACAACTATTTAGAACGCGAAAGGAACAATGAAGGGTATCTGCCTAGAAAAAAATGGATTGCATATATTAAAAGGCATTTTGTCAGACCTGTCAGGAGCATCTATATAAAAATCTTACCGGAGGCGGCAAGAGACAGGATAAGAAAAGCTACGGATGCAGGCAGAATGCCCAAAGAAGAACTTCCTGAAGCCATCAGGGCTAAACTCATGTCCCTGTACCATGATGATATCCTGGAGCTGGAAAAACTCATCAACCGCGACCTGGCAATCTGGACCTAACTCTAAAATAATCAAAGTATCCCTTGGATGATTACTAAAATTTGATAATTGTTTCTGAGGACAAATGTTAAAAATTTTGATAATTGTTCCTGGGGATAAATGTTAAAAATTTTGATAATTGTTCCTGGGGATAAATGTTAAAAAATTTGATAATTGCTTCTGGGGATAAATGTTAAAAAACTTTGATAATTGTTCCT
>JAUVJE010000127.1 GCA_030592355.1 Clostridia bacterium | reverse complement strand
TATACCCATGCTCCTGCCGATTGCTTCGGCTGTTTTCTTATTATCGCCCGTTAACATAATAACTTCGTAACCCAAACCCTTGAGTCGTTTCACTGCGGACAGGCTTCCTTTTTTTATCACATCAGCCGCTGCTATAATTCCGGTAAAATGCTTTTTGTATGCAGTATAAAGCGGAGTTTTGCTTTCATTTGCAAATTCATCCGCCTTATCGGAAATTTCCCCTGTGTCAATATCATTTTTAGATAAAAATGCTTTTTTACCAATTAGAAATTCGCCGCCGTCTATAACCGCCCTGATGCCAAATCCCGGAACAGCTTCAAATCCTTCTGCCTCAGTAATTGTCAAACCTCTTTTTTCAGCTTCGTTTACAATAGCTTCGCTCAGAGGATGCTCAGACATATTCTCAGCTGCCGCAGCCAATGCCAGCAATTTGTTTTCATCAATTCCAAATGCTGCAATATCAGTCACCACCGGCTTTCCAACTGTCAGGGTTCCGGTTTTATCAAAAACAATTTTACTTGCTTTATGTATTGTTTCAAGCGCCTCTCCGCCTTTTATTAATATTCCGTATTGGGCTCCCTTGCCTGTACCAACCATGATTGCAGTCGGCGTGGCTAATCCCAACGCGCAGGGGCATGATATAACCAACACTGAAACAGCTACAGTAAATGCAAATGCAAATTCATATCCGGCTATCATCCAGATTACAAAGGAAAGTAATGATATCCCTATCACAACAGGAACGAATACCGCACTGATATTATCTGCGATTCTGGCTATCGGAGCTTTCTTTCCCTGTGCATCCTCAACTAGCTTTACAATCTGCGCAAGGGTTGTGTCCCCGCCAATCCCAGTAATTTCGAATTTAATATAGCCTGTCTTGTTTATACTGCCTCCGATAACACTGTCGCCGATTTTTTTCTCGACAGGCATGCTCTCGCCAGTCAACATGGATTCGTCAATGGCTGAGTAACCTTCGGATACCACCCCGTCCGCCGGGATTTTACCACCCGGTCTGACTACCGCAATATCCCCTATTAATAAGTTATTCAAAGGCACGGTTATTTCTTTTCCATCCCTTATAACCACCGCCTCATCCGGAACAAGTGCAAGGAGACTTTTAATTGCATCTGAAGTTCGCCCTTTTGCCTTTGCTTCAAAATACTTGCCCAATGTTATCAATGTCAATATCACGGCAGTTGATTCAAAGTACAATTCTCCCGAATATTTGGCAATTATTTCAGGAATTCCCTGTGAAAACCCATATGCAAGCTGGAATATTACAAAAACGCCAAAGATAAACGCAGCGGAACTGCCGATTGCAATCAATGAATCCATGTTCGGCGATCTCTTCCATAAAGTTCGAAAACCCACTTTATAAAAATCCCATCCCGTAATCATGACCGGTATGGTAAGAAACATCTGCACAAGGGCTAAAATCAATGAGTTCGTTTCCCCGTACAAAAATCCGGGAACCGGCAGTCCTATCATTTCACCCATTGCAAGATAAAATACCGGTATGGTAAAAATTAGTGATGTCCAGAATCTCCTTTTCATTGATTCTTCATGGAGCTTAACATTACTTTTTTCTTTTATATCAGAAACTTCAGCAGAATTATAAGCAACATCATATCCTGTATTCCTAACTTCACTGATAACAGACTCTTCGCTGACTGTATCGCCGTTGAAAATAACCTTCATTTTTTCAGTTGCATAGTTCACAGCCACTTCACTGACACCGTCAAGTTTGCCTACGCTTTTTTCTATTGCGACCGCACAAGCCGTACAGGTCATCCCTTTAATATTAATATTTTTTTCCAGGATAATCCCTCCATTATTCAATCTTTATATACTTTTACCCTGTGAGAACAGCTGATTAACCAATTTTGAATTTTCAGTATAGAAAACAGCCCCGTTGTAAACGTAGGACTGATTTTCAGTTGGTCTTATATTTCGCTTATTGCGTTACTTAAACGGAATAAGGTTTCTTCAATATCAGGGGCCTTGTGGCTGAAATTGACATAGCACACATTATACAATGAAACCCCGTTTGCATACGCCCTTCTTAAGAATCTGTCTTTTAAATTTTTATCTATGGCAGTCATTACAGGACATTGGCCCAACCCCTTGTATTCTATGGGAATCCCGCGCCCTGCGAAAATACCATTTACCTCATGCCATAATCTATTCCCGTTATCCCGCAGATATCCAATAACATTTTCTCTTTCATATATATTAATTACAGCAAGCGCCGCTGCAAGGGAAAGTTGTTCTCCGCTGTATGTAGATGAAATCGCCGTTCCTTTTGAAACTTCGTCCATCACTTCCGCCCGTCCGCAAAATACTGACAGCGGCATGCCGTTTGCCATACCCTTTGCAAAAACAGCAAGGTCCGGGGTAACATTAAAATACTCCTGTACCCCGGCAAGCGCTATTCGGAATCCGGTTACTATTTCATCGAAAACCAATAGTGAATTCTGTTCTTTTGTGATTTTTCTCAGGAATGGATAAAATGTTTCTCCTTTTTCCATTTCCATATAATCAGCTGCGACCACAACAGCGGCAATCTGCCCTCTATATGCCTCAAACAAACTTTCTATGGTTTTGGTATCATTCCAGTTCACTGAATGATGCAGCGAGCTTAAATCCGCACTTACACCTTTGGGAACACCCTGCACATTCTTCCTTGGATTTGCCCTCGCTCCGGAACTGAGCACATTCAGCCACCCGTTATATCCTATTTGGATTATATGGTCTCTCCCGGTATATGCCCTTGCCAATTTTATACAGGCAGCAACCGCTTCTCCGCCTGTTTTTAAAAACCGAACTTTTTCAGCACATGGTATAATCGAACACAATTTTTCAGCTGCTTCCGCTTCCAGTATTCCCGGATGCCCGTAAACAATACCCCTGTCAAGCTGTTCTTTAATCGCTTCATTTACTTCAGGATAACAGTATCCGAGGGTCACCGGGCCAAGACTGTTTCTAAAATCTATATACTCTTTACCGTCGGCGTCCCATACCCGGCAGCCTTTTCCCCGCACAATTACAGCCGGTTCCTCAGGCATAAGGGTCGCTCTTTTAGATCCGGTGCTGGAACCTCCCGCCACATATTTTTCGAGAAGATTAAATGCCTCATTATTTTTACTCATAGTTCCCCTCCTGCTTTAAACGCGAATTCTGCTTTATGCGATTTTTCTTTATGCAGCGATTCAAAACTCAAACGATAAATGCTATCGCCCCATGATTCGCTGAGTTTTTTATCTTTGCTGAGTTTCTTCTTTTCTACTAATGGTTTAAATCTTTTTTTGTTATATTCCAGCATGATTTTAACGTTGCCGGCTGCAATTTCGATATCACCCGCTTCGCTAATAACCGGCTCTTTTGCTAAAGTAAAATGCCATATAACCTGCGATGAAATTTCCTTCAATCCCAAATCATCATATAGCCGTACTGCACTTAATTCCCTGTCTATTGTCAGGCTGCGGCTGTATGCTTTTATCATAGCCTCTTCAGGATAAGCTCCGGATATTTCCATTGAAGTCCGGGACAGACTATCCGAAATATTCGTTTCAAACAAAGCTGAGCAATAATTGCGGCCTTCCTTTTGCATAAACCCGTTGACAACGGGCAGGCTGTGCCATGCTGACTGCATGGTCCATATATCATATCTGTTAGGACTGAATGTCTTTATGGTATACTCGCTGGCTCCCGCATCAATCACTACCGGCTGACCATTGTAATATAAATAGAAAACCCCAATGTCATTATGGTTGTGCGATTCTTCATTGTGTCCGCCTTTCAAACCTGTAAAAAAACCTTTTTCGCTTCCCAATGACTGTCTTGCGGCAAAAATGTGGGCATTTTCCAGTACTGCGTCCTTTAAATAGTATTTTTTCTCAGAAGATTTCTGTACAGCTAATTTAATTTCATTGTAGTTCAGCGTATATTCAATATAGTCAAATAATATGTATATGAAGTATTCATAGTATTTCCCCCGGGCTCTGTGCTTTTTAAATAAATCAATTGACATTTCCTCAAGTCTTTCATCTCCAAGTGCAGCCGACGTACGAAATAGTTTAACATCAAGCATCGGATTCCGACCGTTGCCGTCTGCATAACTCATATAAAAATCATCATGTATAAATACTTTATATATATAGCTTCCCATATTTTCTATTCTTTGGTCCAGAAAGGATTCCACGGGTATTTTATAAACTTCCGCAAGGAAATTCAGAATATTTAGAAATGAGAAACCTGAACCCTTCCAATAACCCGGGCCTTCATCACAAGCTCCGTCGGCTTTATGAATTGACAAAAACACGTCAAGGCTACGGCATATTTTTGCCATAATATCTCTAATCCTTTTATCATCTTTCTCCATAATGAGCGCAGCCAGCATGACATTTTTATTGCAATGCGTATTCCAATTATTGATGGTTCCGCCTTCTGTCAGATTCATCCACCAGTAGTCGTTTTCCAGATAGTTATCTAAAATGCGGACCTTTATTTCATATTCTATCCTATTGCACAAGTACGGACTCACGCCATCGAGTTCGGACTTAAGAAGATAATAGACCAATGCAAGCTGACTGCCTGTACTGCAGGCCCGAAGATCAAGATATGTACCGTCGTGTCTGGGAATTTGCTCATCTCCATAATGTCTTAGATGACCCGTATGAATCCAGGATGTCTCTTCGCACCGGGCTATAATTCCGTTTGATATATTATCCAGAAATCTGCCCTTTCCCTCTACACATTCACCCATAACAAGTTTAGTCATGGCGTCAAAGTTCATTTTGAATATCTTATCATAGCTTTTCCTGCTGCCTATTCTATAATACTCAAGATAGTCTGTCGCCTTCATCCGGGGCCACCCATATCCGATTAGTTCCTCAGCCTCTGAAATAATGCAGACCCTGAGTTCTGAATCTGGTTTTTCCCACTCTTCCCTATCCGTGCATTTTGGAAATGTCGAAAACATACCCGGCTCCGTTATTTCTTTCAACTTACTATTAAATATCTCAAACAGCATAGAATTCCCCCCGATATTCAAATTTTACCATAAAAAACCACTGCCGAATGTCATAGTCAAGAAAAGTTTAATGTTTTTTCTCATACTAAAAATGTATAATAAATTCAGTATATTAAGGAGTAGTTTATGATTAAGAATTTATTAATTGTTTCAAACCTTGACAATGATTTCAGCCGTTTGCTAAACAGCCTAAAAAGCATTGAGGTCACTGCAATCGCTTTTAACAATCTTACCGATGGAATTACCGATAAATATGATGCCTTTGCCGTACTCGGCAATCCGACAACCGACATCTTAAACAGAAAGTCGCTTGATGCACTCAATTTAATAATTGCTTCGGAGAAACCCACCTTCATCAGGGTTATGTCGGGAATCTGCGGAATCACAAAAAACACTTCCGAAAGCACACGTTTTAAACGCTTGGTCTACACCGGACATGATGGTTTGCTGACCGGCATTGACAAAAACGATTTACTTGACGACCAGGATAATCTTCATACTCCTGCGGTTCCATCCGACGGCAGTGTTCCGCTCCTCGTTTATAAAGACAAAGTAATGTCTCATGATAAATATAAGGGCGAAAACCCTGTAAACTTACCTTCGGAATATGCACTTTGGCTGGAATCCCCGTCGAATATTTTCTGTACTTTTGATATCTCTAACTTTACCAAAGCCCGTTTTGCGCCTATTGCCAAGTGGCATTCTATAATAAAATACATTATCAGCTTTCTGAGCGGTTCATCAGAAAAAATAGTAATTTCTCCCGGCTACACAAATGGTTTCATTGATAAAACATTATCAGCTTCCCCGCTGGAATGCTTTAATAACGCCATTAGTTGGTTCAACGCCGCTGATATCCTTATAGAGGGTGGTAAGCAGGGTGTTTACGAAGGCTATGCAACGGAAATCAAATCTACCGGTATTCAGAAAAAAGCTATGGAAATACGTAATGACTGCTGCGGGGAAACAATGCTTGCCTATTATATGAACCATATGCTTACCGGCAGCAAAAAAGCATTAGAGATTTCGGATAATATTTCCGACTTTATATTTTCCACAATGTATACGAATGAGCCGGGTGGAATTCTGGATGGCATGATGAAATGGTCTTTAACCGCCTATAATATTTGTTATCAGGATGATGTTGCCCGCTCCGTAATCCCCCAGATGATGAAATGCAGATATTCCGGCACCACGGAGCATTTGGACAAATGCACCCGGGCTTTGGAGTTTTTATATAAAACCACAGGCACCGACGGACTTCGGGTGACCCGGACGGATAATAATCAGTTGAATGCCTCTGAAATTGAGCGGCTCGCATCAGAACCGGCGGAATACCCAAGCGCACATTACACGGCTTACTACCTCGGTGCTCTTTTGCTTAATTACACTATGACCGAAAACGAAAAATTCAAAGACATGGGAATCAGGGGGCTTGAATCCATTATGGCTGTTTATCCCGATACCAAAAGATGCCAAAGCGAGACTCAGGAATTATGCAGATTGGTTCTGCCTCTTTCTCTTCTGTATGAAGCTACGGGATTACAAAAGCACAAGGATATGCTCTATAAAGTTGTTTCAGATCTTCAGGAATATCGTCACAAATCCGGTTCTTATGTTGAATGGGATACGGGATACAGCAGCAGATACAGCCGGACTGAAGGCGATGAATGTTCAATACTGACAGAAAACGGCGATCCTGTGACAGATTTGCTCTATTCTATAAATTGGCTGCCTGTTGGCTTCATACAAGCTTATCTGATAACAAAAGATACTATGTTTATTGATTTATGGAAAGATATAACCGATTTTATGGTTAAGTCCCAGATTCACAGCCAATATGCTGCAATAAACGGAGCATGGGCCCGGGGGTTTGATGTTGAACTTAATGAAGTGTTTGCTCTTCCCAATGATGTAGGCTGGGGACCCTGGTGCATTGAGTCCGGCTGGACCGTTGCAGAAATAGCCGCGGGAATTGCCATGGGGCTTTTAAAGGACACGCTGATAAAGTTCTACTAATCCAATAATCCATTCCCCCCATCCATACATCCCAAGGATACATGGTTGCTGGTTTGAAAACAAATTGTCATCCATACATCCCAAGGATGCATGGTTGCTGGTTTGAAAACAAATTGTCATCCATACATCCCAAGGATG
>JAUVJE010000193.1 GCA_030592355.1 Clostridia bacterium | reverse complement strand
TTCAAAAACATCATATATTTCCCCGCATTTATCGCAGTAAAAGTGAGAATGTTCTGCCGTATCCGCATCGAATCTATCTGCGCTTCCCGCGTGTATAATTTTATTAATAAATCCCTGTTCGTTTAAAACACCAAGATTTCTATATACGGTGCCGAGACTGATTGATGGAAATGATTCCTTCATATTTCTATAAATCCAATCGGCAGACGGATGTTCTTTGCTGTTTTGCAAAAGTTCAAGAATTTTTTGCCGCTGTCGGCTTGTCCTGAATTGCTTTTCTTTAATCATAATTCCTCTATCAGTAATAGTAACTATTACTGATTATATATTATAAGGTCTTTTTTATCAAGAAGTATTCTAGTTGATAATGCAAGGTAATCCTTAATTGTAAAAATAACGGCGCATAATGATACAGTTTACATTAATCGATAGAGGACAGTATTTTTAAAAAAACCTTATTTAAGGTTGCCTTCGATTCCGCTGCCCATTGAAATAACCATATTCAAACCCTCATTAACGGAAATCGACAGAATATCCAGATCTTGCCTATCCACCAGAATTAAAAATCCATTTGTAGGATTTGGTGTAGTTGGTATAAATACGCTTACTTTTTCTTTTTCATTAAGCGTAAAATTGCTGTTTGTTATAAAACCAATGCTTTTAATTCCTTTTTGAGGAAATTCAACTATAACAACTTTTTGGAAACTTTCAGATTTTTCACTGGACAGACCGGAAACAATTTTACGTATAGGATTATAAATTGTTTTAATTAGGGGTATTTTCCCAACTATTTTTTCAAACCACCCCGCAATTTTGTTTCCAACGAAATTCGAGGTCAGCATACCGATTAAAAAAATTAATAAAATAAGCACAAGAAGACCTAATCCCGGAATATTGATGCTAAAAAGTTTTGAAATAGTATTTCTTAAAATTCCGTCCAGCAAATTAAATAACCACAGAAGTACGAATATTGTAACTGCGACAGGTAATGTCACCGCTATACCCGACAAAAACCATTTTTCAATTTTTTTCATAATAAACATATCCTTAATAAGAATTAACATTATTATAATACAATTAGAACTGGTTGAATATAAAATAGTGGCGTCAAATTTGCACCATCTTTAAATAAACGATAAAATGAATAATAAATTATTAAAAATAGGGGGATATATGGGGTTTTTTGATGTAGCGAATGGAAGTTTGGTTTATATTTTGGTGGTTTTCGCTATAAATTTATTTGTATATCCACTTCGGGGATAGAGAGAGTTGCCCTTATTCTGATGATTCCACTTACAATACTGTGCATAAGGATAATTTATAAAAAGGGATGGATTAAGGTTGATTACCTGAGAGAAACGACCAATCTTCCGGGAGGAGAAAAATGAAAACATTACTGGATGAAGCTAAAAAAATGAATGACCGGTTAATTAGCTGGAGGCGCCATTTCCATAAAAACCCGGAGGTGGGAATGGAACTTCCCAATACAACGGAGTATGTTATGGAGAAACTACGGGATATGGGATATCAACCGATGGAAATATGCAAGTCGGGCGTTTTGGCTGTCGCAGGGGGTAAAAAACCAGGAAAAACATTTCTCATAAGGGGGGATATGGATGCATTGCCGATAGCCGAGGAAACAGGGCTTCCATATGAGTCTAAAAATGAATATATGCATGCCTGCGGACATGACTTGCATACTTCGATGATGCTTGGCGCGGCAAAACTGCTTAAGCATCATGAGGATGAAATTGAAGGAACCGTAAAGCTGATGTTTCAGCCCGCTGAAGAAAACCTGCAGGGAGCTAAAGCAATGATTGACGCCGGAATCCTTGAAAACCCTAAAGTAGACGCTGCGATGATGATTCATGTTTTTGCGGATGTGCCGCATAAACCGGGAACGGTTATTTTTCCGGGAAGCGGTCCTGTAGGGACGACTTCCGATTGGTTTCACATTAAAATAAATGGAAAAGGAGGGCATGGGGCTACCCCTCACCTTACCATAGACCCATTGAATGCTGCAGCACATATTTACACAGCGCTGTCAGAAGTAATATCAAGGGAGGTTGATTCCGTTGAAATGGCTGTCGTAACCGTTGGTGAAATGCACGGAGGATCTACTGGAAACATAATACCCGACACTGCTTTTTTACAGGGAACAATCAGGACATTTGATGATAAATTAAGAAAATTTATCAAAAAAAGAGTTGTTGAAATCGCAGAAGGAATATGTACTTCTTTCAGATGCAGGGCAGAGGTCAGGTTGTTCAATTCATGCCCGGTGGTATGGAACGATAAAGAACTGAATGCGTCACTGGCCGCATACAATATGGAAATGCTGGGGCAGGAAATAGTTTTGGATTATGAGGCAAAAACCGGAGAAACCCACAAAATGAATGGCTCCGAGGATTTTGCCTATGTTTGTGAAAAAGTACCGGCGGTTCTTGTAAAAGTGATAGCGCAGGGAAATGAAAACGGCGTCAATTTCCCGCACCACCACCCGAAAGTCAGGTTTGACGAAAGTGTGCTTGCTACAGGAGCTGCGGTTTATGCAAATTCAGCGATTGAATGGCTAAAAAACCACCTGGCTGATTAATTTCATAAAACCGCAAGACATAGATATCTTTCAAAACACCGACCTTGATTTTCAGTCAGCCGGTGTTTTTTATTTAAAAAGATTTGAGTGCGTACCGGTTCTTACAAAAATTACAGTATATTCAGTGAGCTTATATATAAGCAGCCAATCCCTTTCAATATGACACTCCCTATAACCCATGAAACCTCCGGATAACGTGTGGTCTCTATGCTTTTTGCAGGAATTAATCCATTTTCAAGACCTTTCATAATGATTCTATTAAAATTATATTTTTTCCACGCTTTACACAAATTTTAATCATTTTCTTGCTCTTGGAATAATTCTTCAACTGTAGAGGTGTTTGTAGTTTTTCTTCCTGCAGCTATTAACTCGGCTTCTTTCATCGCCAAAAGTGTTTTTTCATTTGGCTGAGGCATCTTAACTGGAAAAGGCAGTCCGCCGGTCAGCACAACCTGATGTAAGAATATTTTTATAGCGTCAGTTGTAGATAAACCTAATGATTTAAAAAGCAATTCAGCTTCAGCCTTCAAATCAGGTTCTATTCTTAAATGAATTGTAGATGTTTTATTAGCCATATACTAATCCTCCTGCATTAGAAAAGTAGCACATTGTGTATTAAAATGCAACACGTTTAAAAATAGTAGCTTCACAAAAAAAGAACTGCATCAGTTACGATGCAGTCCAATTTTATATGAATACAAATTTGTAATTTACTCTTCTGTGTCTGTGGTATCGTTAGGTTCCGCAGCCTTTTTCATGTATTCGTTAAAGGCCGTCTTACCTTCGTTTGCCCACCAATCTTCATACTTGTCATCATACTCCTCGTTGTATTCTTTATCGAATTCCTTTTTAAATTCTTTTTGGATTCCCTTTTTTATTTTACTTCCGATTTCAGCTCTTATGATGCCCTTGTGAGCCGTCTTTTTATCCTTCTTGTTTCCGCTGTTGCTGTCATGTCCTCCACCAAAGCCAAATATTAACTTAGCCAGGAAAAAGATTCCAAAGCCCTGCCAATAGGTGATTGTGCCAAGGCCAAATAGTACCGGCATTAACCAGTTCCACAGCAGCATTATTAACCAACCGACCAGAAAGGATAACAACGCAGCTACAAATATTCCGCCGATTACCATTCCAATTATTTTTAATGGTTTCCTTTTTTCAAAAAAATCACAAAAATTACCCATCATGATTTACCTCCGTCTTTCACATAATCTTTTAATAAAATCCTAAGTTTCTTAATTGCACGGCTTTTCCTTGAAAGCAATGTTCCTATGGGTTCTCCGGTTTCGTCAGAGATTTCTTTGTAGCTTCTGCCCTTAATTTCGGTTTCTACGAACACATAGCGCGAGTTTGAATCCAAGAGATATAAAGCTGCTTTGATTTGTTCTCCAAGTTCGCCGTTCAGCACATCATCTTCTGTATCTCTGGTATCTCCGTTTTCAACGTTGTCGGTCAGTATAATCCGGTTGCTCTTTCTGAAGAAATCCTTTGCTCCGTTTGAAACTGATGTATAGACGTAGGAGGATAGGTAATCAACCCTGCCGCTACCTCGTCCAAGCAGTTTCAAGGCTGTGTTTTGGATGATGTCTTCAGCATCGGCTTCACTGAGCTCCTCAAAAGAATACTGCAGGTGCCTTTTGAGTTTATTGAAATTGTCTGAGATAAAATCTCCTATCAAATTTCCCAAAGTCACGTTCCCTTCAATGTTTTTCCAGCCGTTTCATACTATAGACGCATAACTTGTAAATTTATTGCATA
>JAUVJE010000010.1 GCA_030592355.1 Clostridia bacterium | reverse complement strand
GATTGCGAAATATACAGCTGTCCTTAAAATTAATTTTCCCATTTTTTTACCTAACCTTTATTATTATGCTGACCTTTTCATCACCGCTGACTTGTATGTCCAAAAGGTCGTATTTCCCGCTTCCGCTGACATTATCCAATGCAAATATAACAGCGGGCATCGTTTTTTTAATTTCCCTGAGCTTCTTGTTACCGAAAGCACCAATTACATCCATCAATTCAATAATCTGCCATAATAGCTCCTTGAGAACATATAACGGGAGCGGAAGCCAAATTCTGAACCGTTTGATCCCAAAGCAGATTATCATCCAATGTCCGCTAGTCAACATAAATTTTTACCTTAGCCCCGCTATTACCATCTTCATCGATAGCATCAATATCCACAATGCTTTCTTCCATGTCGCCGCTTTCTATGGCTTCAAGCAATTCGGCAAGATTCAACTCGTCTATGTTGAAACCTTCTTTTTCCATCTGATTTTTTGCAGAGTCCGGAATAACTTTGGTAAGACTTGTTAATTTTTTCGCTACATCTATAGGGACATTAATATTTACCTTAGCTTTTTCATTTCCCTTATCATATGCCTCTATCCTGACACGGAACATCTTTTTTCTTCCGGGAATCGCCGGTCTGGTTATTTTAGCATTTTCGGTCTCATCGCCACCACCGAGAGCTTCAAGCAAGTCCAAAGCTTCCTGAGCATTTATTTTTCCATCTTCTACCATTTTTAAAATTTTCTGTTTTTCATTCATATCCTTAGCCCTTCTTCCTTTCCTTTATCATCTCGGCGGCTTCTTTAGGGGATATCTCCCCCTTCTCAAGCCTTTTTAATATATCTGAGTTATCTACTTTTTTTACTTCCTGTTCGGAAGGCATATAACCCATCGCCCTTATTACATCGTCCAATTTCCCCCGTACGGTAGGATAAGAGATGCCCATTTCCTTTTCAACGTCCTTGATACTTCCTCTATTCTTCATGAATATTTCTATAAAATACCTGTCCGTATCAGAAAGTGTGCAAAAATTACAGCCTTCATAATATCCGCTCAGTTCACTGCCACATGTACTACAGGTTAATTTTGTTATTGCGAATTTTCCTCCGCATACCGGACATTTACCCGGCGCTTTATATTTAGCCATTTCCTTCCTCCTATCAGTTATGTGAGCATTATACCCTTGATTATTAATGATGTCAAGGCTTTTGTTAATATTAATTAAATATTTTATTAATTATATTAATTATTCTTAATATTATACTTAATTATATCAATTTACTGCCTTTCTTATACGACTATTCACTTATTTTGTCATTAGTTTAGTAATTTATTTATGCTATAATTCGATTATGAAGAAAAAACTTATCCTTTTATTTATAGTAGGCATACTTATATCTTCACTTTTTTATAGTTGCGGTATATATAGTTCAAACATACCTGCAATACCATATCCTGGCAATCTAGCCACATTGCCACCTCCAGCATCTTTGCCAACCCCTTCACCCACACAGACTGATTCACCTCACCCAGCAGTTTCAGCAAATGCGGGTCCGACCGAATCCCCGGTATTTGAACCAATTAAATTTACAATTCTTGCCACCGGCGATGTAATGGCTCACAGCGACAATTTAAAATCTGCATATAATTCCTCTTCAGGCGAATATTCGTTTAATGAAAATTACCTTTATGTTAAAAAATTTATAGATAAAGCCGATCTCTCTATATGCAACCTTGAAACAGTCACTGCAGGCAATGAAGCCGGTTACACCAGTTTTCCCCTTTTCAATACACCTGCCGCCATTCTTGACGGACTCAGTTATGCAGGTTTCGATGTTCTTGTAACTGCAAACAATCACTCACTGGACCGCGGCGAGCAAGGCATCTTAAAAACTCTGGACGAAATTAATGCCAGGGGTATGCTGTCCTCCGGAACATATGCGGTGAAAGGGAATAATTATCTGACAGTTGAAATAAAGGGAGTTTCTGTAAGTATTTTGGCATATGCGCAGCATCTGAATGGAAATCTTCCATTGCTCCCTGACGAGAAACACTTCATGGTAAATCAGATGGAAAAGGAAACAATTACTGAAAATATAAACAGAGCTGCTGTAAATTCAGACCTTATCATTGTTTACCTTCACTGGGGCAGCGAATATACCCGCGAAACCGAGGATTGGCAATCCTCTTATGCATATGACCTGATTAATGCAGGCGCAGATATCATATTGGGAACGCATCCCCATGTTATACGACCGGACGAAATTGTACTTCACAACGGAGAAGCAAAATACATTATTTATTCAATGGGAAATTTCATTTCTAATTTTATTCGCGATGACAATAGAAAAAACGCCCTCTATACCGAAGACGGCGTAATGATAAACCTAAATTTCACAATTAATGCTTCCGGGGAAGTTGAGCTTGAGAGTGTAGATCCGATTCCAACATGGCCCTATAAATACACAGACGAAACCGGGATACATTATGAAATAATCCCGGTTGAAAATGCGTTGACAGCTGTTCATGGAGTTCCATATGCCGCCAAAGAAGCCATTGACTCATATAACCGCACCATGGAGTCCCTCTTAGGTTTCAATAACCTAGATTAAAATACTATCACTCTTGCTTTTATAACTCCATCAATAGACAGAATATTATCCATATCTTTATCTCCAATATTTGAATCAGTATCAACCATTGTGTACGCATAACCTTCGCGGCCCTTATTAATTAAGTTGTCAATGTCAATATGTTCCCGGGCTAATACAGTAGAAAGCTCGTTTAACATCTGAGGCATGTTTTTGTGGATTATACAAATTCTCGCAGAAGAACCCGGCGCCATGCTGCACTGAGGGAAATTTACGGAATTTACTATATTTCCGGTTTCAAGGAAATCTTTAATCTGGTTCACGGCCATAACCGCACAATTGATTTCTGATTCATAAGTTGATGCTCCTAAATGCGGTATGCAAACAGTCTTAGGATTAGCCAACAACTCAACATTCGGGAAATCCGTTACATATCTTGCGATTTTTCCAGATTCCATACCTTCTGTTACTGCTTTATCATCAACTAAACCGCCTCGCGAGAAATTCAGCAGTCTGACCCCGTCCTTCATTAATGAAACAGCTTCTGAATTTACCAATCCTTTTGTAGCATCAATCAGCGGCACATGTATCGTTATGTAATCACAGTTCTTATATATTTCTTCAGGGCCGCCTGCTTTATGCACCTCTCTGTCGAGTCCCCACGCATGGTCTATTGATATAAACGGGTCATAGCCATAGACTTTCATCCCCAGCCCCAAAGCCGCATTTGCAACCATGACGCCAATTGCTCCAAGCCCTATGACACCAAGCTTCTTACCTTTTATCTCAGGCCCTTTGTATTTCGACTTATTACCTTCAACTAATTTCCCTACATCGCCTTCTCTATCCAGCGTCGCGGAAAATGCCAGCGCTCCCCCAATATCTCTGGAAGCAAGGAATAGTCCGCAGATTACAAGTTCCTTAACTGCGTTGGCATTGGCACCCGGCGTATTGAAAACAACTATTCCCTTTTCTGAACAAGAATCCACGGGTATGTTATTCACTCCCGCCCCCGCTCTTGCAATACACAAAGTTTCACTATTAAGAGCTTCCTCTTTCAGCTTATAGCTTCTTAGAATCAGTGCATCGGGCGATTCGGTTTCTGCTGACACCGTATACTTATCCGAATCAAAAAGACCCAGACCTTTTTCTGAAATTTTATTATATGTTTTTATCTTATACATATTAAAGCCTTTCTACCTTGGCCGAGAAAGATTCCCTGCCGGATTCATTAATACCCTTTATACTCAAGTTTTCACCAACAATTCTAACATACTCGCCGTCAGAGAGCTCGGAAGAATAATTAATGGTTATTGAATAGGGTTTATTATCCCTGAAAAAATCCGAACCGACGCAGTCGCAGGCCCAGGCAATATAAACCGAATTATTCGCATGCCCCAGAATATCTATGTCAGAATATCCTACTTTTCGCACAAGAAACTCTTCTATGCCGTCAGGGATCATCAGCTTTACAGGGTTACCTATCGAAACACCGGGGTTAAAATACTTTGGGAAATCTTTTCCAAACTCTCTGTTTCGAATGGGCCGCCTTGTTTTGAGATCTATTACAATCCACTGCGACCGGGCTTCCGCTACCTTGGTTTGTCCTGAAAAAATATCAAATTCCCTGATATAGAACAATTTTTCTTTTCCAACCGGATATGTTTTTATGGTAAGACTTTCTCCATATGACGCCATGGAGTGTATATCTATTTTCATTCTTGACAACACAAAAATTGTATCGAGCTTGAGCATCGCATCCATGCCGACACCCATGAGTTCAGCATGAGTCATTGCACATTCCTGCATGAACTTGAACAACTCCGAAACTTTAAGCCGCCCATAGCAGTCGCTGTGACTCACCCCTATATCAAAGATTTTTTCATAATATTCTATCAACTCATATCCTTTCAATAGTGATTTCCCAGGTTCCGTCGGTTGAATCCGAAACTATAATTTCCTTTGGAATCCTTGCCCTTATTGTCTTAATATTGTTTTCCTTAGACCACCAGATATCAATTTTGCCATATGGCGTGGGTATGCTTCCCTCGCACCAATCAAGGTTGACTTCCGGTATCTTAAGAATCATCTCAGAAAATCCTTTTGCCGAAGGTGAAAGCCCCAGCATATATTTTATAAAGATATAGCCCGGCGACGACGACCATGAATGGCAATAGCTCCGGGTTCTTGCATTTTCATAAAAACCAGGAAATACTTCCCAGCAAGTTGACGAATCGTATCTGAGCATAATTCCCCATCTGTCTTTAATATCTTTTATAATATCCGCATCATATCCATAACTGTGACGAATTTCATATAGGTAAAAAAGCATAAACGGCGAACCCGGCTGAACCCAATCAGAATGGTCTGTGAGAAGTTTATCCAGCACAATTCTTCTTCGATTATCATTTCTAATCAGTCCGTATAACTCTAAAATGGTGTGCGTTTGAATGCTGATTGTTTTTGAGTAACCTTTATCTCTATTCCATCCATCTGAATACGCGCCTTTTTCCTGCAGCCATAATTTATCATCCATGTAATTCAACAGCAGTTCTTCGGTTTTCTCGAATAGAACGGCATCGTTCTCAAATCCAAGGATTTCTGCCAACCGTTTGGCAAAACCAAAACAATGCGCAAGCAGCCCCTGCTGAACAGTCACCACGCCTTCATTCCCTATATCCATCGGTGCCCAGTCAATCATATTCCATGCTGAAACATAGAATGCGCCTTCCTCTGAAATAAAGTTCATATAATACTTCAGGGTTTTCTTAATTTCCCCGTACAACTCCCAACCCGTGGCATCATCACCTGTATAGAACATGTACTGCTCAATTGTGACCATCCAATTCATCGTCCACACCGGTATAGCCGTTTCCCAGTCCGTAGGCATCAGCGCCGGCAGTAATTCTGTGTATTTTCTGCCAAGGGGCACCTGCTTTATACAATGCTTTAAAAGCTCGTACTCGCCAAAATAAAAGGTGCTGACCGCCGCGCTCACCTGCGCATCACCGCTCCAATAAGCTTGCTCATATGTAGGACTGTCGGTAAAAGTGTCCTCGCTGCACATGAGATTAGTCCTTCTGGATATTTCAAATATCTTGTTGAGCTGCCAGTCGCTGCATTTGAAATTGCCGTTTCTACTCACCGGATAACTTGCCTGATTCACAATGACATCTTTGATTTCCAAGGGTCTTTCCATATTCCTGAAAACCAGCATCATATAACGAAGCCCTATCCTTGTAAGCGAATTATATTCCTGCCATCCTTCTGAACAGATATACCTGATGGCGTTGTTCAACCCGAACGTATAGTCGATTTCTCCTACGTACATATTTTCAAAGCAATATATATCCATTACTGTGCCGGCCGCCGCATTAAGACAGAATTCAATACTTCCTACGTACATATCATTAAAATCTAAAATCACAACTGAATCGCAGTTGTTTTCAGGCACATCCAATTTTAGAAAGTCGCTGTTTCCGTGGAGTATGCCGTTGTGCATTGATTTTATGGCGATTTCCCTGACAGTTTCAGCATTCTTAACCAACGAATATATATATTCATTATAGAAAATATATTTTTCATCAACATAATTAAATGCATATCCGCAATTTTCCAGCTCTGCAATAGTTTTTATCTTGAATAAACCGTCATTTGATTGAGGCGCTGTTCCAAATCCGTCATAATCGATCAGCCCTCCGTAAATTTTAGAATAGCCATCGGTTTTGCTTGGAGTAATCATTACAGGGCCCACTGTGAAAAAACTTTTAAATTTCACATCACAGTCGAATTCATACTCCATATGTACAAATAAATCGTCAAATTTTGCAGAAAGCTCCATTAAAAAAAGCTGTTTGCCCTTTTTTAAAGATACGGTTTTTTCTCTGTCGCTTTTACCTATTTTATAAATTTTACCGTCTATCTTAAAATCCCCGTGCATCCCATTCCACTTATTTGTCGGAAAATTAATGAGACCGGAGCAATCGCTTTCGCTCTCGATTATTGCGCCGAAATAAGCAGTCATTATGGTTGCATTGGCATCTTTGCGTCCAGGGAAAAACGAGTATCTTGTATTAACGGAAACCACACTGCGCCCTTGCATTGTCTCATATAGAGCTGCAATTGTTTCCGGTCTTACAGGTTTGGCGTCATAATACTTAATCCCGCGCTTTACAAGTTTTCCCCAATTATCATCTACAAAAACCGAGGCTTTCCAGTCCGAATCATCATACCCCTGTTTCATCCAGTCAAAAGAAAAATTCCTGGCATCATAGTATTCCATAAACCCCAGGTTTACATTTCTCTTTACCGTTTTGGAAACCAGTCCCAAATCTTTCTTCCAAAGGCATAGATCATCCGAAGATGCTGTTATCCTTCCATTGCTCTCTATTGCAAAAATCAGGCCGCCTTTATTGGCTATTGTCTGGTATGTGGATAATCCGTAGTCCCATACCCGTACGGCCAGCAAATTGTCTCCGTTAATAATGTCGCCGCTGACATCGTATTCATCATAGAACCATCTGTCTATAGTTGAACGCACCGGACCCCGGCCAATTTCTTTCCCGTTGATATACAACACATATCTGGTGTCCGCACTGATTTTCACAACAGTACGTGAATTTGTTTTCGCATCGAAAATCCTGCGGAAGCATAACGCTGTGTTTTCCGTATCTGCGATATTGCTTCCCCATATCCATTTTGTGTCTAATCCCATTTTAACTACCCTTCTTTACACATGTATATTTTGTTTTAAAAAACGAACCTGTCCCTTTTCTCCTAACGATGACTCCGGGCCGGGTGCTGTTGAAATCTCTTGTATAGCTGTTTACCATAAAAACCTCTGTACCAGGGGCGCCTTCCATGTCCAGACGAACTGTTTTATCATCCATTTCAAAGGAAACCGTCCAGTCATTTTTACCGTTGAATTTTCTTATATCAAACAAGTGCTGATAGCCTTCTTCTGTTCCAAGACTTTCTACTGCTTCTGCATCATATTCGTTTGACAGTTCTCCCTTGCAGTAGAAAAGCCAGTCAATATTATATTCCTCCACTCCCTTTATAAGGAATTCATCATAAACCACCGGTCCGTCTATCCTGATATCCCTTGTATAGTCGCAGCATTCATAGACATTTTTGCTTTTCGCCCTGATTCGGTTTTCATCATAGTATTCTACAATCCCCTCCGGCCAGATTCCCTCTCCGACAGGCTCGTATTTCTGGTCCGTCATATCTAATATTACAGTATTATGTGATATGGTCTTGTGCTGCCACTCCTGAAATATTTTGGTGCTGTAACCGTTGGATCCGAGATCTTCGGATACAAGATCACCGAAAAAGCACAGTTCTATTGTCATGACATCAGGATGCGCATGGCTTATTGTTTTAATGCCGGTCTTCAGATATATTTCAGTTATATCATTCTTCAGTATTGCATTGAAAGAGTCCGGATTGTTTTGGGAACCAAAATGCGGTAGGCCTTTATTTTCATATCCGGGGTTAAAAAGAAGCCGTTCCGGGATGGACGGCATCCCATCCTTATATGCCGCGCCCAGCACTTGCTTAATATAGTCATTATCCAAAATAGCCGCCGCGTATTCAAGCTGCTGCCTGTATCTTGTAATTTCTACCTCAGGCCAACCATCGCTCGGATTCGGAAGCCGCCCGTTGCTGAACATATTTTTAATGGGAAACATATATAAATCATCCAAATATTTATATAGCTCATCCGCATCAGGTATTTCAAGATTATATTTTTTTGCAAAATAAACTAAAAATGTTATTGGGTGGGCACAATAAAAATGATAGTGGGGCGAATACTCAAACCACATACCTTCTTTTGTAACCCCCCTTCTCAGTTGGTCCATAATTCCAAAGCGTGAGTAAAACGCATTATTGATTATTTTCTCATCATTGAAAAACAATCCGATTATGCCTTCGGCAGCCTTCATCCATGCGGGAATATTATATATCTTATTGGAAAACTGGTCGTACATGTCCGCCTGAGGTATGAACAGTTTATCATGCCATTTATCCAGTTCCTCCTGCGAAAATGCATCCCTTGCCATATCCATACCGAAGACACCCTGTATTATGCTGACTGCATCGGACAGATTAATACCCGTCAGTTTGCCCTCAAACCGTTTCGCTGGTGATTCTGCAGTAAAAGTTTCATAATTATCAGCAAAGAAATCCATTACTGTCCTGATAAATTCCGGATATCTGTCATCGCCGTCAAGACGATAAAGCACACCGGCTTTAAAAACAGTCCCAAAGGTCCTTCCCCTGTAAGATGCCGTCCATGCATTGTCTTTTTTTGAACCTGTATTCACTTTTCCGCAAACCGTACACACATGGGCATCAGGCGAATTGACATCAAATCTCAGACGTCCCGCGCAGTCGTCGCAGTGATAATTATGTCCCCACCCGGCAATTTTCAAAGCATCATCGTGGTATGTGCTTATGAACCCGTCGGTTGACTCTTTCATCTCTTCATAGAGCTTGGCAGCCCATTCGGATTGCTTGATTTTATCTTTTACTGAATTCCATTTAATAATTTCCATATTTAAACCTCCGTTTACAATTTACTGGCGAAAGAAACCTGACGCAAGTGCTATTATCAACAATACTGCAAATACACCAAAGATTACCCAGGCGATAATATTTTTACGCCTTGCCAGCGGGTCTCCCTTACTCCCCGGACCTTTGTTCTCTTCTGTTCTAATAACTTCGGTAAGCTCCATTGCATGGTCGTATGCTTCTTCAGGAACATATATTTCAGCCGGCACGGCATGGGCTGTTCCCGTTATGATTTTTAAATACCCCCTCATGTTTGGTCGTTTTAATAAATATGGTATTTTATTTTGTTTTAGTATTCCTTCATAAAGATACAATTCCACACTGTCATTTACTACAAAAAGTAGTTTTTCAGCCATGATGCAACCCCCATTTCATTTATATGATTATATCAGATGCAACTCGTTCATACATGTAAAAATTTTATATTGTCGCCTGATTTTAACTGCCCGGCAATTCGCAAATCTTCTTTTTCTATAACTACCCATATTGGGTATCCTCCGGTTGTCTGTCCGTCGTTCATAATTATTATGGGACTGCCGTTTCCGGGCATTTGAATACACCCCGGGAAAACAGGTTTTGTCACTATGCTTTTGACCACCGGTTCAATTTTTATACTATGGTCAAGACGTATGCCCATTCTGTCATGGTAAGAACTTACGGTAAAAACCGCTTTCTTAAGCTGCTTTAAGTACTTATCCGGAAATAGGTTTGCATCGGGACCCTTTCTCACTCTCAATATATAATCGCCGCTTTCTTCAATATACGAATTACTGTAATAACCCCTGGACAGGCCTGTGCTATTTTCAAGAACACCCAATTTATCGCCCGCATTTAGTTTTTCACTCCTTTGCATTGACCTACTTCCCATTCTGACCGCTGAATCAATCCCCCCGGCAATATGCATATACGCCCGCAGTCCGCATACTGTCCGGGTGAAGTTAAGCCTTTCGCCTTTCTTTACGGAGATAATCTTGCCAAGATTGATTTTTTTGTTTCCTCTTTTTAATTCAACCCCCAGATCTGCTCCGGTGACGCAGATTTTTGCATCTCCTTGAAATTCGCACTCAAAACCATGTCCCGTTATTTCAACCGCGGCTGAACCAGGTTTATTGCCAAGAATAAGGTTTCCCCTCCTAAAGGCATATGGATCCATTGCTCCCGACAGAGGCATCCCGAATTTTCTGTAACCGCGTCTGCCGTTATCTTGAATAGATGAATATATTCCGGGGAGAATGATTTTTATCATATCCATTTGGCATCCTCCCTGCTGATGGGTGTGAATTTAACATTATCCCCTGCATGAATGGGAAATGGTTCAATTTCCTGCGGTCTGAATAATTCAAATGCAGTTCTGCCTATCAGTCTCCATCCGCCCGGACTGGCTTCAGGGTAAATTCCTGTCTGCATGCCGGCAATGCCAACTGACCCCTTCGGTATTTTTAGGCGGGGCATTTCAAGTCTTTCACAGGATATCCTGGAATCCATACCGCCAAGATAACAAAAGCCCGGCAAAAAGCCGAGCATGTATACACGATAAATTATTGAACTGTGAAGGCTTATGACTTCTTCTTCTGAGATTCCATTTCTCCTGGCAACAAAACTAAGATCGGGGCCGTATTCTCCGCCGTAAACAACCGGAATTTCTATTATTTTACCCTGCGTTTCTGAGATAACCGGTCTTAACCGCTTTAAATAGGTTTTTAATGCCTTGACTCCGATTTCATTGCTATCGTACTCAATCAACAGGTTCGAATATGCGGGAATAATTTCGATAATGGCTTTATGCTTTATACATTCAGCCAAGGCAATTACATACTTGTTAAGCTTTTCATCTATTTTGTTTCCAAAATCCAGCAGAATATAGTTTTCAGCCGGATTGAATACTTTATAATGCATCCCATCTCCCGACAGTTATTCCATTCCCGATAAATGCAGTATTAATTGCTTTGGCAATCCCAACTGCTCCGGGAGTATCTCCATGAATGCAAATAGTATCTACAACCATGTTAATACCCATTCCTTCAATTGACTTGATTTCACCAAACTTAACCATATTTAGTGCTCTTTGGGCAATAGCCGTTCCGTCATGAATCACCGACCGCTCTTGGTTGCGGGGAACAAGTTTCCCTGCGGAATCATATGCCCTGTCGGAAAATCCTTCGCTTAAAAATCTGCCGCCTGCATCTAAAACCGCCTGCTCTGATACAGAACCTGCCAGCGTAAAGAAAGGGATGTTTCCGAATTCACTTTTAACAGATAACGCTATCAGCCTCATCAGTTTATAATCAGATGCGGCACGGTTATATAAAGCTCCGTGCAGTTTTATGTGGCTTATGTCAGCACCTACCCTGTCCACAACATTTCTAAATAAATTAATTTGAGAAAGCACCGTCTCCACAACAGCTTCATCAGTCAGTTCAAGCTCGAGGCGACCGAAATTTTCCATGTCCGGATATCCGGGATGAGCACCTGCGTAAACACCGTTAGCTACCGCAAGCTCTATCGTCTTAAGCATGGTATCAACATCACCGGCGTGTCCGCCGCAGGCAATATTAGCGCTGCTGATATACCTAATGACAGCGTTATCGTCACCCACGTTTTCGCCCATATCGCAGTTAATATCAATAAATTTCATCTTCATCCTATTCTGACCATCGCCCCGAGTGAGTCAATCATCCGACGGATACTTGACTCAATATATTTCATATTCTACAGACCCTTTGTTTCAATATATTTTGAAAGATAATTTTCCATTCCAGCAAAATGCCTTTGGGTGATATCATTCATCATTTCGATATCAGCTCCAAATCTGCAAGCTTTTAAAGCCCCTTCATGGTTTCTGACAAAATAGTCCCATGCCTCCATGTCAAAGACCGGAACATGGTAGTTCCTGTATACCCATACGGGAAAACTTCCCGGCGTAGCGCCAAACGTAAGGAACAATTGCCCGGGATATTCGTTTTTTCTAAATTTTTTACTATATGGAATCACGAGCTCCCTGCATTTTTCAACGTATTCGGAATCCTCTCCTCCGACGCCCGGTCCTAAGAACTGATCGTAGGTTATCCCTCCCGGATAACAATGCAAAGAGAATACGGATATAGGATTTAACGATTTCATAAACGAAATGACTGCACGGGTCTCGGGTTCCGAGGCAAATCTCGGCCCTCTGTATGTAGCGGATTCCGGGTCGTCCGTGCGAAGACCATACATATCGCTTACAATATCCCAATCCGCTGGGAAATTCCTATTTAAATCAACACCTGCTGAATTTACTCTCAGATATGAGGTGTATCCCATGGCCATCCTCTGGGCTTCATCGGGATTAGCAGACGGCAGAACCGCGAAACCGATTTTACTAAAGAAGGCGTCATCCTTGTTTTTTAAAAATTTTTCAAAAACATCCAGCGCGGTGAATTGACCGGCTTCGGCCGCATGAATCCCGCCTACAATTACAACCGCCCTATCCATATTTCCCTTCTTTAATGCGAACATTTCCCTACCTTTGACGGAATATCCGTAATTGGTGAATTCAACGCCTTTGTAAAATTCGGCAATTCGTCTGGATTCAGCAAGGGTTTTCTCATGAGTCCATATGACATCCTTATCAACTACCCTTACCGACAGGGGCGATAAATGCCTGTCATTCATCTTCGTTGTCAGCCAGTAAGTATAAACTTTTCCATCTTCAACATTTTTATCCACCCATCTGAACATATTAAAAGATTTTCTAACAGGTTTACCGGTAAAAACGCAATTCGCTTCTTCAATATTCTCCGTTTCAAAGAATTCGTTTCTGAAAAGATTATAATGGTAGTCTTTGGCTTCTTTCCTATATACAATTACTTCAAGATTATCAGGAAGTCCCGGAAAATCTTCAGGTTTTCTCCTGACCACCGGGCTTATGTTGAAGTCAATTTCCACATAACCATCAACACACCTGATACTCGTATTCCAAATAAGTGAAAAGGCCATATTCCCCCCTTTTCCTAGTTATTCCACGGATACTTGACTCAATTTAATTTTAACATAAAAAAAGACCGTCCGAAGACGGTCTGCGTTTATTAGAAATTATTTTACAATCTCGCCGCGTCTGTATGCGCCCCATACATTCTCAAACCAATTGTCTTCCGTGGGAATGGGACGGATGTCTTCCCAGTCTACATTGAATTCCGGCTTTGAGTCTTTAAGTTCCATGCTGATGACACAGGCTTTTTTAAGAAGGTCGCCGCTGTCCAGGGAGAACTTGAAAGCATCCGGGAGTTTATCCAATGGCAGTATTCCTTCTTCATCGCTGACAAGGTATGAGCCTCTCGACCGCCCCCCGTTGCTGATGAATTCAATAATGGCTTTTAGATATACAATCTGCGTGATAAGGATGTCGCGGTTTCTAAAGGCTTCCACAAGCTCCCAATCCTGGCCCGTAACGGTTTTAACTTCAAAAGCAGCCAGCTCTTCAATACATTCAGCCAAAGCCTTTTTGGCTTCCCCAAGGGACCTGATATGAGCGCCTGCCCCGGTCATTCTTGCCTGAAGTTCAAGCCTGTTGCTTATTATATTAGAACTACCTTCGTTTGCCAGTATCTTTTCAGCACGGTCCATATTTTCTGCTACAGCAAATTCAACAGCCTTAGTAAACTCAGCTGTCGCCAAAGGCTCCGCAGTATAGTTTTCGGAAATGTACTGGGCTGCTCTGAATGAACCTACCTGTGTAGAGTTAAGAGCACTTCCACCGGGTCTGTATACACCGAATGTACCGTTGACTTCACCTACGGGGAACAAGTGCTTCACATTGCTTTCCCACCATATATTTCCTTTGAGACCGCCGTTGTTATGCTGTGCACAAACCGCAATTTCAAGGTATTCCGCCGTTAAGTCTATGCCGTTATTTGCATAAAGGTCGATTGCCGGTTGATTCATATGGGCTAATCTTTCAATCGGAGACCCAAACAAAGCATTTGAGTTCTTCAGATATTCATAACTTTCGCTGCCAAGCATACCAAAATTAAATTCACCGTCTTTAATGCTGCATGTTGGATTTGTCATAAAGTCTATGAAAACACGGCGTCCTTTAATCTGGGTTTCGTTATATACCAATATATCAACTATAGACGACCCTAAGTTTTCGATTTTCCGCGGATCAAAGGGCCACTGGTATCCCTTTAGGAATATCGCGTCAAGCATCTTGCCTTTGTCGTCAAAATATTCGTCAAGGAATTCCTTTTCATTTTCACCATCAGCATCCGTCGATATATACCGCGGAACCACCTGCTGGTATGTTCCTGAAAGATTCCACCTGAACTTTATGGATGCGATGCCATACTGCGACTCCGTAAGGTTGATTCCTTCGGCTCCCGCCTCATATGCAATCCCTGAGCTCCCGAGATGACTTACAGGATAAACACTTGTTAGATATATACCGGCAGGGCCTCCCGTTGCAAAAATTACATTGGTACAGTTTATAAGTGTAAAGCCCTTGTTGGGGGCATTTTGATTTTTTGTATCGATTGCCAGTAATCCGACTGCATTTTCACCTTTCGTAAGAACAGCGATTACAACAAATCCGTCAAAAATCCGAATACCCTTGTTTTGTATCTGTATTTCAAGTTTCTGCGTCATAAATTTTGAAGTCAGTGGTCCGGCAGAAGTTGCCCTTTCCCTTGGGTCGTGGTCGGTTTTATAACCTATGTACTCACCATATTTATTGTGTGGGAAAGGAACGCCGATTGAAGCAAGTTTATAAAAACCTTTTGCGCTTAACGCAGCTTCGACAAGGGCAATATCGCCATGCATGCTGCCGCCTTTGAACAAAGTGCTGGCCATTTCGAAAACCGAGTCGGGGGTGTTACCCGAAAGCGTCAGCTTATAATATGTCTGCTTATCCGAACCCGTATTCCTCGATGTTCCCATATTAATACCTTCTGTAATGATGGCAATATCTTTTTGCCCTAAGTCATACAGCGTATCAGCGGCGTTATAACCGGCTGCGCCTGTACCGACAACCATGGTATTCATGCTATATACATTAAAATCTATTTCGTTGATTTTTACAATTTCTTTTTTCATCATATCCTCCGTTTACAGCCTTTGGATGTGGTAGCCGCCATCCACATTTACAATTTCCCCTGTAGAAAAAGCAAATTTATCCGAGCAGAACGCCGAAACCGCATTTGCAATGTCCTTGGGATATCCCCATCTTTTTATTGGAGTAAGCCCCTCTTCAATTAATTTGTCATATTTGCCTTTTACAACTTCCGTCATGGGTGTCAGTATTATTCCGGGACGTATTTCATATACGTTCACACCGTATTCAGCAAGTCTGTCCGCAAAAAGCTTTGTAACCATGCTCACACCGGCTTTTGATATACAGTATTCACCGCGTGAAACAGATGAAACATATGCCGACATCGAGCCAATGTTAATTATTTTCGGTCTGTAATCTGATAGCTTTTCTGTAAGTTCGATCATTTGGTTTGCGACTGCCTGTGTAAGGAAAAATGTTCCTTTTAGGTTAATGCCTGTTACAAAATCAAAACTTTCCTCAGTTGTCTCAAGGATATCCATTCTAACCCTGGGAGCCACACCGGCATTATTGACAAGGACGTCAATCCTACCAAATTCAGCAAGTGTTTCAGCCACAACTTCATTCCGGCTCTCGGATTTTGTTATGTCGCCGCGTATGTAAAGCACTTTAGCTCCGGTTTCTTCAATAGGCGTGATGTTTTCGGCTACATCCTCTTTTTTAAGAACGTCCATTATGGCTATTGAGTATCCGTCCTTGGCCAGCTGCAACGCTATTCCATTACCTATTCCCCTGGCTGCTCCGGTAATCAGGGCAACTTTTTTCTGTCCCATTTTATTCTCCTCCTAAACCATCGTTTTTAATATTGCTTCAGCGGCCCTGCGTCCTTCGCCTGCTGCCTGAACCAGAGTAGTCCCGCCGTTTACTATATCTCCGCCCGCATATACTTTATCGCGGGATGTTTTAAAATTCTCGTCGACTTTAATAATTCCCCAATTATTTTCCACACCCTGAAGATTTTCCGTAAGCCCTTCGTCAACTTTCTGTCCCGTTGCTTCAATACATATATCCATAGGCAGCGTGTATTCCGAATCAGGAATTATCACAGGCCGCGCCCTTCCTGAAGCATCAGGCTCACCGAGCATTGTATGGGAAATGCGTATTCCGGTAAGTTTTTCATCTCCTTTGTATGATGTCGGCTGGCTCAAAATCATGAAATGTACCCCCAGACCCAATGCATGACGGACTTCTTCTTTCCATGCGGGCAGCTCGTTGAATGAGCGTCTGTAAATCAGATAAACATTTTTTAATCCTCTGTTCTTAAGGGATGCAACCGCATCCATGGCAGTGTTGCCGCCGCCAATAACCGCACCGACTGTTCCGGATTCCAGCTCCATTCCGTCTGTTTTATTTTTATACAGGAAATCCATAGCATCATAAACACCTTCAGGTTTATTCTCAATCTTCAGACTTACTGTTTTACACATGCCGGCTCCGATGAACACTGCATCCACTCCGGTTGCCAATATATCATCAAGAGTGAACCCTGCATTAATCGGCGTGTTGTATTTAATGGTGAAAAGTCCCGTTTCTTCAAGCGCAAGGCTTTCCACCTCCTTTTTAAAAATGTCAGCCGGAAGTCTTTCAAACGGTATGACCGCTTCAGCTGTACCTCCCGGATAATCAACCGCTTCATAGACAGTTACGGCAACACCTGCTTCAACAAGTGTAACCGCGCATGCAATTCCGGCTCCTCCGAATCCTATGACAGCAACACTTTTACCTTTGGGTTTTCCACCCTTAATCTTTGTCCATCCTTCTTCTCTTGCCTTAATAGAAATGAATTTTTGTATTTCAGCAATAGGCACGGAATTTTTACCCAGGATTCCAGCTGTGCATGTACGCTCGCATAAAACTTCCGAAGGACATGTGTATGCGCAGGTTTCGGGAATTTTGTTGCTTTCTGTAAGGATTTCATATCCTCTCTTAATGTTACCTTCATAAAATTCTTTTATGAATCCGGCAACATCAATATCAGCAGGACAGTTTCTTGTACAGGAACCGCCCCAGCAGTTTTTACAGGTGTCAGCCATATCCCGTATATATTCCTCGCTTGTGAGCCTTCCTTGGTAATATATATCCGCATATGTGCCGCTGTCGCGTATTACACATCCGGAAACCACCCCGTCGCGCATCATCTGTGTACAGGATGAACAAGTTATGCATACTTTGCCGGGATTCAATTTTCCGTTTATAAAGAAATCATTTGGGAAATCCGGGTAAGCAAGACCCATTCTGCCAAGACCGATAACGTCGCCCTTGCCGTTGGCCAGCACATGGTCCGCAACATTCATAGTTATCTGACGAAGCCAGCTGGTTCCCGAGGTTATGAAAGTCATATCCGGGAATTCCGCGGAAATGGCCGAAGTGAGTTTTATGTTTCTTTCCAGTGTCAGAAGCGGATGCTCTTCAGGTAATTCAAATCCCTGGATCGGAAAATCATAGGGTCTCTCGTAATTAGGATTGAAATACGGATTGCCAATGCATATATTGAGCATTTCAACACCCAGCCCGTTCAGTTCTTTAATAAGCCTTTTAGGTTCGGTCAGATCCGGATTATAGCTGCCGTCTGTATTCATCCCCCATCCATAAGGATAAGGATATCCGTCAGCTATGCTAAGCCGCGATGACACAGTGATGCCGGTCACTTCATTAATGATTCTCTTAATGGTTTCTCTTAAGAAACGGGTTCTGTTCTCATAACTTCCGCCGTATTTACTGTTTTCTCTTGTAAATCCCGACAGCATCTCATGCAGCAGATAACCATGGCATGATTTAATATCAACGGCATCAAAGCCGCAATCTCTGGCCAAACCCGCCGCTTCTATAAATTTATCCTGCAAATTATCCAAATATTCATCTGATACCAGCGGATAATCGTCGGTAAGACCATTGGTTGGAGCTAAAACCTTCGAATGATGCATTATCATAGGCTCCGCTTTACCGGTGGGTTTGCTGTAGCGCCCTGAATGAGTCAGCTGCAGAACAAGAAACGGATCCTGCTTCTCTCCTTTTTCATTATATGAATTATCCCTGATATCATTTACAAATCTTTTAAATTTATCCAAATTGTCTTTATGAATCCAAAGCTGTTTCGGGTTTGCCCGGCCTTCGGGGACAACAGCAGTTGCTTCAAGCCAAATAATACCTGCGCCGCCGGCAGCAAATCTACTATATTTGCGATAGGTCAGCTCAGATGGATTCCCGTTGTTATCACCGTCGCAACCTTCCATCGGCTGAATACAAAAACGGTTTGGTATGGATTTCCCCCCGACAGTGAGCTTGCGGTTAAAATTCGATATATCCACTGCCTCGCTGTAAGGTATATCAGCTCCGACATCCGAAAGTGCTTTCCGGAAATCATCGGTATTTCTGATTACCATCCTGGATTTATATTTTTTAATCATCAAATATCTCCTAATGCATTATTATCAACATATTATATATAAACACAGCTTATTTAACAACATTAAAACATCCCAATTTCTTTCTTGGTTTCTAAAATAAGCATGTCGTTACTTTATGTTCTGAATTTTAGTTTGACTCTCTATAGAAATTAATTTATAGCTACGGGCAGTCACCACTTTACCGGACATCTTTCCATCATTGTTTTCCTATTGTTTTATCAGAATTTAAAGAGTCTGACATAACTCTCTACCCGGATTTCTAGCACACTCCCGTTTGTATAATATTCTTATATCAACCACCGAAACCGGTGTACCCAACCTTCCATTCGCTGTTTTCCTGATATATTTCAATAATGTATCTTTCCCTGAAGCCGTCTTCTACTCCACCGATAGCTCTTATTGTTTTACTTTCGTTGTAATCCCCTTTCATTCCATAAGTCATATAATGTACTACATTATAGTAATATGCATTTTCGTATTGGCTTACAAAACCAACCTCTGTTTGTGTAATTTTTATTGGGAACACAACCGGATACAACCACTCCATTAACTCAGTCGGAGTATCTTTAACTCTGTCGTCACTGAATTCAACAAACCAGTTATTTATAAGTTCAATATGCTTTTGTGTATATGAATGTATTTCACCTTCATAGACTGGTATATAGCCGGAACTGCTTAAATAGCTTAGAACCGTGTCGATATCCTTTTTAAATAGCAATCTTTGATAATCTAATCCCGCAACATCCCTTTGGTATTTGTCAACTTCCTCTCCATATGTTTTGTCTTTTTCCTTTATTTCATTCATTAAATTGGGTACTGTTTTTTTCTCGTACTCATCGACCTCTACTTTTAACTTTATGTTCTCTAAGCTCTTTACACCGATTTGATCCTCAAGTTGTACCAACTGCTCTTTCAGGCTGTTAATTTCAGTCTCATATTCGTTTTTAGCTGTGCTGCAACCTGCTGTAAGAATGGTTAATAACAGACATATTATTATGATTTTTCCTATTTTCATAAACTTCTCTCTTTCATATTTAGTGCATTTACCAATGTTTGTCTATCTTTCTAATATGACTTATTGCAATAGCTGATTTATACAAATTTCACTTCTAAATTCATCTTCGCGATTTTTGACAGGGTCTGATATATGGAGCAATACTTCGCTGCCATTTCGGAGGCCTTTAGAACACCTTTTTCATTAGATGCATTTTTTATCTCAATTACTACATTTACCCAAGTCAGGGTTGAGGGAATTTCTTTTCTTTTCTCGCCGGTTACAATAACATCCGAGCCATCGGAAGTTATTCTTTTTTTATTCATGACAGCTAAAAAAGTGGCATATAGGCAAGATGCCAGGGATGCCAGCAGCATATCATATGGAGCTAAAGTACCTTCGGTTTCGCCAATAAGCGCAGTTCCGTTATTTGCAATTAATTCACCTTTAAAACCTTCTTTAAATTTAACTTCTATTTTCAAAACAGACATACTACCCTTTTATACTAAAATTATTTAGTATATTCTCCTCTCAATTTAT
Organism: Clostridia bacterium; assembly: GCA_030592355.1. Classification (GTDB taxonomy): domain Bacteria; phylum Bacillota; class Clostridia; order DUPQ01; family DUPQ01; genus JAFGQE01. The sequence continues at coordinate 932 of JAUVJE010000010.1, read as the reverse complement.
CTATTTGATGTCAGAACGAATTCACTATATATATTTGGTTATTATTCGACATTTATAACTAAATATTATTTTATCCTTACACCCCAGATTTTTTTAGCATATGAACCTACAACAGCAATGTCGTTATAAACCGCAGGGGTTGATTCGATATTGGCGCCCAGGTTGACTTCGCTTACTATCCGGCCGTCCATAGGATCGATAAGCCTCATGATTCCGCTGAAATTACAAAATAGGATATAGGTTTTACCATCATTTTCATCATATACGGCTGTTGGCGTCGACCAGCTGTAATTGGGCAAGTTGTATGCCCATATTTCAGCACCGGTTTTTTTATCCAGCGCAGCGACCCGGCCACCCATTTTTGCACCGGTTTTTGCAATGTTCACAATCACCCGGTCGCTTATGTCATTTGCGCCAACCAAAGTTGTCGCAAGGGAGCCTCCGTTTATATATGAATCGTAATAGCATGGATAAACCGCTTCCCAGATCAATTCACCGGTCAGTGCATTAAACTTTCTGACATGGCAGTCCATTACTATTTCTTCCGGTTTCTCTTCTTCATCCATTTCATCGATTTCAGCTTTACGAGCTTTGCCCCTTAGGTCCAGTTCATTGGCCGCATATATGAACACACCGTCGTCGGTTTCCTCCAATACTATAGAACTATCTGTATCATCACCCATGTCAAACAACCAGACAGGTTTAAGTTTATTCAAATCTATACATTGAAGAAGCCCCCCGTTATCGGCAAAAAACATGTACTGTTTATAAACCACCGGCGAATTTTCAATGCCCAGTCTGCCATTAATTGGATTTTTATATCTATATTTCACAGTTTCAGGATTTACGGATATTTCCCCTGTTTCCTTATTGAATAGAGTATTTAGTTTCATTATATAAATAAGTCCGTTTTCAGCGCATTCAATATATAT
>JAUVJE010000154.1 GCA_030592355.1 Clostridia bacterium | reverse complement strand
TTTGTACTATTAAGCATGAAACAACAATTAAATTTGACATTGGTAGGTCCTGCCCGGGTTTCTTCGATTAGGGAAAATTGTTCGACTTGTGAGTTTTTCTAAACCGGGTTATTTTTTTAATTATAAATTACGAATCTTTTTACAAACACCTGGGGTGGTTCTGTATCCAGGGTTTCTCCCATAGTGGTGAATCCAATGATTTTCCCTTTTTCCGTTAACGCGGGAATGTTTTTATAGAAAATTGTTTCTTCGGTTATATGTGCCTGAAGCAACTGTGAGTCGAATCCGGTTTGTACCTTTATAAGAATAGCGGCATCACCGTCGCTGAGAATTTCCCCGGTTATCACTTTCTCATTCCATAGTATTTTCTTTGCTGTCGCCTGCACCGGATATGACTCCATCACTTCATCACCGATGGTGAATCCTACTGCGTTTCCGATTTGTATATTCTCGTCAGTGCCTTCTTCATACTTAACTTTATCCGACATGTGAACCTGCATAAGGTCTTCTTGAAAACCTCCGATTATTTCAACTCTGAATCCACCGCCTTCACTAGTCTCAATTACAACACCGGCTATTTCCGTATCATCCTTTGCTTTACATCCGGCAAAGGCAAAAATAAAAACCAAAATGACCAATAGTATTAACAATTTGTTTTTCATATTACCACCTCGCAGTAATTATATATTATTTTCTAATCCACCGGGTTCTTTTGATGTTAATGTTATATAATCAAGATAACAAAATAAGAGGTTTGGTATGAAAAATGTTTACGAATTGGATGAATACATGTGCAGGCCGTCTAATGCCTTAATTAACGATATATCAAAGATAGATGGCGATATCATGGTGCTGGGCGCAGGCGGAAAGATGGGTCCTACATTATGTAAACTCGCTGTAAATGCAGTAAAGGCTTCCGGGATAAAAAAAAATATTATTGCGGTTTCAAGGTTTTCAAATGAAAATCATGCCCTTGACCTTGCCGGCTATGGAATTCAAGTTATAAAAGCGGATTTACTGAACGAAGCAGATCTTTTAGCTCTCCCGGACAAGCCGAACATCATATATATGGCCGGTCGTAAATTCGGCACTTCTGAAGATCAGTCCCTTACCTGGGCCATGAACGCATATTTGCCCGGCAGAGTTGCAGATATATTTAAAAACAGCCGAATCGTGGCTTTTTCAACAGGCAATGTTTATCCTTTTGTTGACATTGCCTCAGGGGGTTCTCTGGAAAACGATCCTGTGGGACCTGTTGGAATTTACGCCCAGTCCTGTCTTGGCCGCGAAAACATTTTCAGATATTTCTCAAACAAAAACAATACTCCAATACTATTATTCCGGTTGAATTACGCCATTGACATGCGGTATGGCGTTCTTTTGGAAATCGCAAAAACAGTTAAAGCGGGTCATGCACTGGATATTACCACCGGTTATTTCAACGTGGTGTGGCAAGGATACGCCAACGAAGTTGCCCTGCGGTGTCTATTGCATTGCGAAAGCCCTGTTAAGGTCATGAACGTAACGGGCATTGAAACCATATCGGCAAAGAAAATAGCTATGAAATTTGCTAAAATTTTCGGCACAGAGGCAAAATTCATCGGAACTGAACAAAACACTGCTCTTTTAAGCAATGCAACGCAATGTATGAGTTTATTTGGAAATCCTGAAGTTACTGTTGACGACATGGTTGAATTAACTGCAGAATGGCTTCTTAATGAGGGTGCAACGCTTGATAAACCCACTCATTTTCAAGAAAGGCAAGGCAAGTTCTAATGTGCAAAAAACTATCCGGCAAAAAAATAAAATTACTGCGCGAGGGAACGGTACTACCCGCTCATCCGCTGGCCCTTGACCAGAACAGAAAACTGAATGAAAAACACCAAAGGGCTCTTACCCGTTATTATATTGATTCTGGAGCAGGCGGAGTTGCCGTAGGAGTACATTCTACACAGTTTGAAATAAGAGACCCTAGGTTTAATCTATATGAAACTGTACTCAGGCTCGCAGCAGAAGAAACAGAGCGCGCTCTTTTAAGAAGACCGTTTTTAAAAATTGCCGGGGTATGCGGCCCGGTTGAACAAGCCGTTAACGAAGCGATTACCGCTTCAGCTTTGGGCTACGATATGGCTCTTCTCAGCATGGGCGGACTTGGCGGTTTGTCTGAGGAACAACTTCTTGACAGAACCCGCAGTATTACTAAAATCATGCCTGTCTTCGGCTTTTATCTTCAGCCGTCGGTAGGCGGTCGTGTTTTCAGTTATGATTTTTGGAAAGAATTCGCAGAAATTCCTAACGTATTAGCAGTAAAAACAGCTCCTTTTAACAGATACTATACACTTGATGTAGTACGCGCCGTATGTTCGTCCTCAAGGATAGACGACATATCCATTTACACGGGAAACGATGATAATATTGTCATTGACCTGTTAACTACATACCGGTTTGTCATCAATGGTAAAACCATCGAAAAAAATATTGTCGGTGGACTTTTGGGACATTGGGCCGTGTGGACAAAAAAGGCTGTTGAGCTTTTTGAAGCAATTAAAGCACATCAAAAAAACAGCAGCTCAATTGACTCCGAATGGCTGACTTTAAATGTACAGGTAACAGATGCAAACGCCGCATTTTTTGATCCGGCCCATCAATTTAAGGGTTGTCTTTCAGGAATTCATGAAGTTCTTTTTCGTCAGGGATTAATGGAAAATATACTATGCCTGTCAGATCGTGAGCAGCTGTCCCCGGGGCAAAGCGAAGAAATAGACCGAATTTATAAAGCTTATCCTAATCTTAATGATGATGAATTTGTAAAAGAAAACCTCGCCAAATGGCTTGAATAGTTAGCTTTTGTTAGATTTGCCAGGTGCCTTTTCTATTTTTACGAGATAAACAAGTCCTGCGATTATAAGTACTCCACCCAAGATTTTCCCCAAAGAAAATACCCCGCTTCTAATTGCATCAATGACAGTCCCGATGCCCAGCTGGCCTATAAATAATAGTATTGTCACATAAATAATGCCTATTTTCGGCGTCAGGTGGTTATTAAGAACAACAACCATAAAACCAATAGCCCCCCCAGTAAAAGCAACGGCGTCCGCAAGAGACAATGAAATGTTTGAAAAATCAAAACCTTTTAGGATGATTGCCAGGGGAACAGCAATAACAAGACCCATAACATAATTAATATAAGCACTTTTATAAAGGCCTTTAATGGCTCCGAGTCTGGCGTTCATCAGTATTGATACTGCTATATTTGCTCCTGATAACAATGCTAAAAATGAATAAAACATACTAACCCCAGACAATCATAATTGCGGCTCCTGCAATCATCAAAATATATGCAGGAATTTTCTTAGGGCTGAATTTACTCTTTTTCATACCCATGACACCCATGTGTTCTACCACGGCCGATGCAATTATTTGTCCAACCAGCGCGAGTCCCAAGGTCATCGCTACCCCTATGTTGTTAACACAAACATTATTCATGAGCACAGTAAATACTCCAAGTGCTCCGCCAAGCATGAATCCCAGCGGAACACCTTTTATAATATTTGAAAATGATTTTTTTAGAATCAGGACAAAAGAAGCGGTCAGCAGCCCTACCAGATGTATAATAACAAGTGATATCCAGTTGCCCATTCGTGCCGCCAGCATACCATTGGCAGTAACCATCAGTGCAACCAAAATACCGCTGGCAAGTGCCATACCGGAGTTTTTAACTAAGTTTTCTTTCATTGGCCTATTATATCAAAAATACAACGGTAATTTCATTAGTCATTTTACTGAATCAATAAAACATTTTCAATATTATTGCTTTTCGCACAATCAATGGATATACTGCCCATGTGGTAATTTTTTGAAAGGATTGAAACCAGTGGGCAAAAAAACCGTATTATTTATTTGTGTTCATAATTCGTGCCGGAGCCAGATATCCGAAGGATGGGCAAATAACCTTGGCGGCGCAGTTATGTCCGCTTACTCGGCAGGAACTGAAAAGTATCATGAAGTAAAACCCTTTGCCGTGCAGGTTATGGAAGAAGCAGGCATTAACATGTCAAATCACCATCCAAAACTACTGGAAGATATCCCTTATAAAATTGATGTACTCATAAGCATGGGGTGCGGCGTTGTTTGCCCGTTTGTAGATTGCAAATATAGCGAGGATTGGGCAATAGAAGATCCGTCCGATGGTTCTGTCGAAGATTTTCGCACAACCAGAGATATCATAAAGAAAAAAGTTCAAAATTTGATCAGCGATATAAATAACTGTAAATACGAGTAATCGAAGTTATCGAACAACTCAGGTTAAAGTTGATTTATATTCTTTCAACAAGTTTTTGAACAGTTCTTTCACCGATATAATTTTATCAGCCCTAAAAGCATTTGAACCTGCAAAGGCAAAACCGTTATTCAATTTCCCATTCTTTGCATTAGTCAGTGCCAAGGCTATACAATAAGGGCTGCTTGTGATGTTACATGATTTTATGCAGTGAAAGGGGCATTTTAAGGGTTGCTTTTTCCCGTTTTTTACAGCATCAAGAAATGAATTCATGATTGCCCTGCCGGGAAGTCCCACAGGACTGTCTATTATTACAATATCATCCTTTTTGCAGTTTATATAGGCGTTTTTAAATTCAATATCAGCATCACATTCTTCAGTTGTTACAAACCTTGTTCCCATCTGAACTCCGGCTGCGCCAAGTTCCATATACTTATATATGTCGCCGCCTTCATAAATCCCGCCTGCTGCTATAACCGGTATCTTTTTTTTGTGCTTTTGTTCGAATGTTTTTAATTTTTCAATAACTTCTTTAACTATTATTTCAAGGGAGAATTCCTTTTTATTTAACTGCTCTTTTTTAAATCCAAGGTGTCCGCCTGCCATGGGACCTTCCACAATAAATGCATCGGGAACATAATTATATTTATCAATCCATCTTTTAGTTATCAGGCTGGCCGCCCTTCCGGAAGAGACGATGGGAACCAGCTTTGTTTTCCTATTCCCATCAAGTAGTTTGGGAAGACTCAACGGAAGTCCTGCACCGGAAAAAATGATATCTATTCCTTCCTCTATAGACGCCCGGACCATATCTGAAAAATCTGTCAGGGCCGTCATAATATTCACACCGATTATTCCGTCGGTATTTCTTCTTGTTTCTTTTATTTCTTCTCTTAGGGCAACTATGTTTGCTTCTCTTAGACTAAGCCCTGCTTCGGTTTTACGCATCATGCCTATGCCCGCAGAGGCTATAACTCCAATGCCTCCTTCATTTGCAACAGAAGCTGCCAATGACGACATTGATATGCCAACACCCATTCCGCCTTGAATTATCGGTATTTTAGCGATTAAATTTCCTATTCTTAATTTCTTCAATTTAATTCCCCCTTTTTACCAACAGGGTAATTGTTATTTTAGTTGATACTATCACTATAAAACATACTGTACCATCATCAATATGGGTGAGACTGGGGGTGATTTTATAAGCATTAAATTTATGACCAGATATTAGCACCACGGCTATTCATGTTATACTCTCGTCTTTGACAGTTGTGAGAGAGTAAAAGCTTGAAAGCCCCTGCAAACAGGGCGTTT
>JAUVJE010000114.1 GCA_030592355.1 Clostridia bacterium | reverse complement strand
TTACAGGTAAACCGTTTTTTATAAGAACATTAATTATCCTCTGTGTTGAGCCTTTGGGACTTATTCCGGCTTTTTCTGAAATTCCATTTACAACTGCCATTCCTATTGCAACCGCTTCGCCGTGGGGAAGTTCACCATATCCCATCTTTGTTTCCAATGCGTGTGCAATGGTATGGCCGAAATTCAACATCATTCTCCTTCCGGTGTCAAATTCATCACCTTTTACAAAATCCAATTTAATTTCAACGCACCTTGATATATTTTCTTCGCTTACAATTTCGAATTTTTCAAATTTTTCAAACAGTTCATCATCAAAGATTAAAGCCGCCTTTATCATTTCCGCTTTTCCCTGGTTTAGTTCTCTTGAAGGCAATGTTCTTAAAACACCTGTATCGATATACACGCCCGCGGGCTGTTTGAAGCATCCCGCCAGATTCTTTCCTGACATCAGGTCAACTCCGGTTTTACCTCCCACACTGCTGTCCACCTGCGAAAGCAAAGTTGTCGGCACCTGATAGAAATCAACCCCACGCATGTAAATCGCTGCGCAAAATCCAGTAATATCACCGCAGACCCCGCCTCCGAATGAAACAAAACAATCAGTTCTTGTAATTCCTGAAGCAGCTGCCTTTTCAAGTATATTTGAAACTGAATTCAAATTCTTCTCTTTTTCACCGTCTACGAAATATATCCCCGCAGGTTCATCACTTAACGCATCAAATATAACATGGCTGTGATATACCATAGCATTTGAATCGGCAACAAGAAAGACCCTGCCATCCCTTTTCCTAAGGTCATTCATAAGCCGTCCATAGGCACCTGTGCCAATATGCACGTCATATCTGCTGTTTTTCAATTCTACATTGATTGTTCTCACTATATACTCCTGCCTACGGCACCTGAAATTATTCTCAGGCTGTTCATAAGTTCATTGAATTCAATAGGCGTTATGGATTGATTGCCGTCGCTTAAAGCATGTTCCGGGTCGTTATGTACCTCAATCATTATTCCGTCAGCACCTGATGCAACTGCAGCTCTGGCCATCGGCATTACCATCCATCCCATACCGGTTGCATGACTTGGGTCAACAATAATCGGGAGATGGGACATTCTTTTTATTGCGGGAACCGCACTTATATCCAGTGTATTCCGGGTATACTTCTCAAATGTTCTAATTCCCCTTTCACATAAAATTATATTGTTGTTACCCTCAGACATAATATATTCCGCAGACATCAGCCATTCTTCAATAGTAGCGGATAATCCCCTTTTAAGGAGTATTGGCTTTCTGGTCTTGCCCAACTCTTTTAAGAGCATGAAATTCTGCATGTTTCTGGCCCCAACCTGAATGACATCAACATCACGGGCAAATCTCTCAACCATATTCTCCGAAAGTATTTCGGAAACTATCGGAAGTCCTGTTTCCTGTTTGGCTATTTTAAGCATTTCAAGCCCTTCGTAACCCAGCCCCTGAAAGCTATAAGGCGATGTTCTCGGTTTAAATGCCCCGCCTCTTAAAAATGAAGCGCCTGCTTCTTTAACCTTTTTGGCAATAGTTACAATCTGCTCCTCGCTTTCAACGGAACATGGTCCTGCTATCACGCCGATTTTACCGCCTCCGAATTCTCTGTCGCCGACTTTGATGCTACTGCTCTTTGGATGAAAAAGTCTATTTGCCCTTTTAAAAGGTTCCTGTATTCGCATTACCTTATGAACTATTTCATTTACTCTCATCCTGTCAATGTCTATTTTACTTGTGTCGCCGACCAAACCAAGGATTGTATAATCGCTACCTACTACCCTTTCTACAGCTATCCCGTTGTTTTCTATATCATATATAAGTTCTTCGATCCTCTGTTTTGACGCATGTGGTTTAATTACTATTACCATATCAACCTCCTGATTCTAATTATTGTATTATCCTCTGGATATATATTAAAAAACAGAGACCCTGCGAGCCTCTGTTATCCTAATCATTTACATGACGGTCCCGGGCTCACTTTGAGTTGTCCCTGTAAAAGAAAAAATAAAACTTTCTTGTTGTCAAATAGTTCATATTCACACCTTGGATAGATATTATATCACCTCTAATCCGCTGTCAAGGAAAATTCTGTTACCTGTAATCATCATAATTTATTTTATTTACAAACTCATCCACTTCCTGGGAATACAAAAATGCACTCAGCTTAAGAAGATTATAATAATCAGAAACGAGATTATAAAATGGAGAATCCGGGTAATCAATTATAAATCTTTCATAGCTTTCTTTAGCCTCGTCCGTTATTATCATGGTTTCTTGATTGAATACCGGAGATTCATTAAATGTTGTTTTACCCAAATAAATATCCAATAAAAATTCAGCTCTATCCTTAGCTTTGTATATAAACGGATATGAATATGGAAAATCTTTTGTATACTTTTTCCAAATATAAATCAAATCCGCCAAATCATCCAGGCTCAATTCAAGTTTTTTATCGCTTGTAATCTCTGTTGTGCCAGCCGATGACATCATTCCTCTTTCCAAATCTATCAGAAGAAGGTATTCGTTGATTTCCGGAGAAAGGAATATACCAAAATTTTCTCTTAGTTTGCCAGGTGTAGGGTATGCGCTAATTTCTCCCTTGTCTGTAACTATAGTAATCCAGTTGTCTTCAGCAGATTTAATAAATTCTTCATCAATTTCATCAATTCTATTGAATATGGGAATCCCTTCAATGACAACATAATACAGCTCTTCAAAAACATTAAACATCCTGTCGTTTTTGTTCGCACTTGAAACAGCTTTTTGTCTGAATATATCCGCCGCAATACCAATGCTGTCAATTTGTGATAAGTCCAATTCAAGCAAACTATTACTGAATTCCCGGTGCGTCTCGCCCTCTTGAGTTTCAATTGTATAAAGGATGATTCTGTTATTCAGCCATTTTATAATGCTTTCTCTTGAATCTGAATCTGCACCGGCTCCCATACCGGCAGCCATTTCATCATAAAGCTGCATGAGTTCCTTATATTGATTCTCTGACTCATCTAACCTCGTTTGCAGATTATTTACTAGTTCTTCAGAATCTTCGCTGGACATTTTACCTAATTTACCTGAATTAAGAAAATAGTCATAAACTTTGTCATTGTTTCGTATATCGAATTCATCACCATTATATCTAATTTCAATTTTTTCGTCGGATATGTCTCCCATAACCAACATTTCATCTTCTTCAGGAAGATTAGGCCCAGCTGGGAAGGTTCCTGAATATACCTTTTCCCCGTTAATAACTATAATAAAGCACATATATTGACCTGAATACAGAAATTTACTGCCGCCGGTCGCATAGTGCCTGAATCCGTCATCACCTGATTCATAATAATTATAAGAGCTCAAGTCTGCATCTTGAAGTTTTCCTAAAAAACTTCCATTTAATTCAATGTTGTGTTGTTCCCAGTAATAATACCTGATATCATCTCCTGTTATTACAGGAATTGAATTCAGTATCAACTTTTTTGTATCATAATAACCATAATTGCGTACACTTTCTGTAGTAGCAAGATAAATTTCAAATGTGTCTTCAACTATTACCGGCTCTTTTTCAGAAGTACAGGCTGCCATTGATAAAACCAATGAAAAAAGAATGACGGTTAAGATATGTTTTCTCATGCATCCTCCGAATTTGGTATTTAACATCTACAATATTATATCACACAAATATCCGAACCGTTTTTAAACAATCCCTCAAACCCATAGCCAAATCCCATGAATTTCACATTTGTCCCTAGGGACAAATGTTATAATATTTGATAACTGTCCCTAGGGACAAAAGTGAAATAGGCGGTAAAAAGCTGCGGCGAACCACAGCTTTTAATTACAATTAATTTTATATCTCTGTCATTTTTTTCTGATGGCAAAGGATGCTATCTCACCATTCAGATTCCATTCCTTCTGATAACATTCGTCAGATTCTTCCGTTGAACTGTCTGCAAGAATTTCTTTGAAAATTATTTCTCTGTTGTCGACAATGACCTTCTTGATTAAATCACTGCCTTTAACACTTATAAATATATGGTCCTGCACTTCAAAACCGGCATCCTTTCTCATTGTTTGAATCTTACTTACGATTTCTCTTACAAAGCCCTCTTCAATAAGTTCTTCTGTCAGATTTGTATCAAGAACAACTGTCATGCCAGGTGATGACTCAGACAGGAATCCTTCTTTCTGAGTTGTTTCGGCCAGAATATCTTCTTCATTTAGAATTACGTCCGTGCCTTCAATGTTGAATGTCACATTATTGCCTTTTGCGAATTCAGACATTACCCATGCGCCGTCGGCCTTAGCTAATTCGCTATAAATTTTAGGGATTAGTTTTCCATATTTCGGACCAAGGGTTTTTAGCTGTGGTTTCAATTTGTAATCAATATATACTGAAGCATCTTCAATATATGAAACTTTTTTCGCATTTAATTCATCTCTTACAAGGTCCGAATATTCCGCAGGCAGGTTTACTGAGCTTTTAACTAAAACCTTTGCCACCGGTTGTCTGTTCTTTATTCCTGCAGTATTTCTTAGACTTCTTCCGCTGACAACCGTTTTCAATACTTCATCCATGTACTTTTCTATTGACGGAACAATTCTGTTTTCATCGGCAACCGGGAAATCACATAAATGTATGCTCTCAGGTGCTTCTCTGTCCAGACCTGCGACCAGATTTTGGTAGATTTCATCTGACATGAAAGGTATGAAAGGAGCGCAAATTTTCGCAAGAGTTACCAAAACACTGTGAAGCGTTAAATATGCGTTTATTTTATCCTGATTATTTTCCTTCTGCCAGAAACGTTCCCTGCCCCTGCGGATATACCAATTGCTGAGTTCATCTACAAACTTCTGCATAGCTCTCGCAGGTTCTGTTATCTTATAATTAAAAAGACTCTCATCGGTAAATTTCACCAAGGTATTTAATTTTGAAAGAATCCACTTATCCATGAGATTTAACGAATCATATTCCAGGGTATATTCAAGGGGATTAAAACTATCAATACCAGCATAGAGCACATAAAAAGCATAGGCATTCCAGAATGTTCCCAAAAATTTCCGCTGCCCCTCGTTTACTGCATCTTCATAGAATTTACTGGGAAGCCATGGAGCGCTTGCAGTATAGAAATACCATCTGAGGGCATCAGCGCCCTGTTTATCAAGAACAACATCCGGATCAATATAACTGCCCTTGCTTTTACTCATTTTTTGCCCGTCTTTATTTTGTACAAGTCCCAGTACCACGCAATTTTTATAAGAGGGTTCATCAAACAATGCAGTTGATATTGCTAAAAGCGTATAAAACCATCCCCTAGTCTGATCCAGAGCCTCACTTATGAAATCTGCAGGGAAGTTTTCCTCAAATAATTCCTTGTTTTCAAATGGATAGTGCCATTGTGCAAATGGCATTGCTCCTGAGTCAAACCAACAGTCTATCACCTCACTGACACGGGTCATTTCATCGCCGCATTCCGTGCATTTTAAATGTACCTTATCTATATAGGGTTTATGTAATTCAATATCATCAGGTACATTTATGCCTTTTTCTTTCAATTCCGCAATGCTGCCTACAGCATCCCTATGACCGCACTTGCATTCCCAAATCGGAAGAGGCGTACCCCAGTATCTTTCTCTTGAAATACTCCAATCCACTACATTTTTCAGAAAATTTCCAAAACGTGCTTCCCCTATTGCAGGCGGATACCAGTTTATCTTTTCATTGTTTTTCAGCAGATTTTCTTTTAACTTAGTCATTTCTATGAACCATGAATTTCTGGCATAATATATAAGGTGCGTATCACATCTCCAACAAAACGGGTATGAATGTTCATATTCGCTTTTTTTATAGAGCAGTCCTTTATCTTCCAGATAATCCATAATCAAAGGATCGGCATCCTTAACAAATTTACCTGCAATAAAATCCGTTTCAGGCGTCATATTCCCCTGCTCATCTACAAGTTGCAAAAATGGAAGTCCATATTTTCTTCCTGTCACGGCATCGTCTTCCCCAAAGGCCGGCGCTGTATGAACTATCCCGGTTCCTTCTGTCAGCGTAACATAATCGCCAAGCGTAACATAATATGCCTTTTTATCCGGTTTTACAAAATCAAACAGTGGCTCGTATTCAATACCTTCAAGTTCCGCGCCTTTAATTGTGTCAAGTATTACAAAGCCTTCACCCAATACTTTTTCAGCCAGTGCTTTGGCAAGTATAATTATTTCTCCGTTTAGTTCAGCCTTTATATAATCAATTTCAGACCCAACGGTTAGCGCAAGATTTGAAGGCAGTGTCCATGGCGTGGTTGTCCATGCCATAAAAAACACATTTTCCTCGTCCTTAACACGGAATTTTACATAGATTGACTCCTCATGCACATCCTTATACCCCTGAGCAACCTCGTGGCTTGAAAGACTGGTTCCGCACCGGGGGCAATAAGGGATTATCTTATGCCCTTTATATAATAAGCCTTTGTCCCAAATAGTTTTCAACGCCCACCATACAGATTCAATGTAATCGTTATCATAAGTTATATACGGATTATCCATATCCGCCCAGAATCCTACCTTTTCGCTCATGGTTTCCCAGTTACCCTTGTATTTCCAGACGCTTTCTTTACATTTTTTTATGAATGCCTCAACCCCGTATTTTTCTATTTCCGGCTTGCCGTTGATCTTAAGCATTTTCTCTACTTCCAGCTCAACAGGAAGTCCGTGAGTATCCCAACCGGCTTTTCGCAGCACTTTATAGCCTTTCATTGTTCTGTACCGTGGAATTAAATCCTTGATAACTCTTGTAAGAATATGTCCGATATGCGGCATTCCGTTAGCTGTAGGCGGACCGTCGTAGAATGTGAAAACAGGAGCATCACTTCTATTTTCTATGCTTTTTTTGAAAATATCATTCTCTTTCCAAAACCTGCGTATTTCTTTCTCTCTTTCAGCAAAATTTAATTTTGTAGAAACTTTTTTGTACATCTCTTATCCTCCACATTTCTCACTTGCGACAGCCATTCTTTGCACATACTCGCTTTTTAGCAAATCATCCGTCGGATACTTGGGATAATTGACCGAGTTATCCGTCGGATACTTGGGACAATTGACCGAGTTATCCGTCGGATACTTGGGACAATACAATAAAAAAGCTCTTGAATCCCATACAGGGACGAAAGAACATAATCTTACGCGGTACCACCCGGTTTGCTTAATAAGCCTCTTAAACAGATACACTTGACTTTATAGTCCATATCCTGCAATTATAACGGTAGCTTCCGGATTCCCTTCCTCATTTTCAGGGAAACAACTCACGGATGATTTTCAACAAGCCCCCGTGTGAACTTACACCAAACATTCACTCTCTTCAACGGAGATAACTTTTTACTCTTTCCGGTCATCGTCTTTATTTATTATGCATATTATACCCATACTGTAAAAAGGTGTCAAGAAAATGTCAATTGACATCTTCCGGCAAATCATAAGATTTATCACTGCTGCCTGTAATCGGTATTTCATGACCCAGAAATTTAGGTTCGGGTTTTATAATGTGAATGAAAATAAAGTCTTTGACCCTTGCCATCCATTCCCTAATCGTGTATCGGATCATGGATTCTTTAGGGTACAATCTTAAATCAGCTTTAACTCCGTATGCTTCAAGCCCGCTTTTTCTAGATATATATACTGCTCTTATAAGATGATAATTTTGTGTTGAAATCACTGCGCTTTCAACGAGATATATTTTTTTCGCCCTAATAATGCTGTCATATGTAGAAAATCCCGCATGATCAAGAAAAACATCATCTTTTGGCACCCCTTGTTTAAAAACACTTGTTTTCATTGCATTAACTTCATCATAGCCTTTAGTCCCATGGTCTCCGGACAGCAGCATATTGTCAGCAAGTCCTGCTTTATAGATATCAGTCCCGTTAAGAATCCTATCTTCGAGCATTGGACACGGCTGCCCGTTCTCATAAACATAAGCG